>DXJM01000147.1 GCA_019057355.1 Promethearchaeota archaeon
TAGTGTTTAAATATAATTTATTCCTAATTCTCATAATAATAAATAAAATATGATTTATTAGAATGGCAACTGAAAATAATTGTTTTTGGAGTTGGCAGTGGCCTTGGCGTTGGCAATAACGCCCTTATCATTGGCTTAAATCATATTTTAATGCTCTCATTTTTTCACGCGTATTAAATTGTAAAATATGATAATTTTATTTTTTAGACGTGCGTTATGAAAATTGAAATCCAATAATCAAACGAGACACATCAATAAAACGATATTACTTGCTTAAAAAATTGTAAGGGATTGAAGATAATGTCAAGCGAAAAAGTAAGATATGGTAAAAAAGAACATAATATTTTATATACTAAAAAACTCAAGGGGGTAGAGTATCCTAAATGTCAGATGAAATTATTATCAATGAGTTAGAAAAAATAACTGGGAGAAAAAATTTAACTATTGAAGAAGCAGAGCATCTAATGAGAGAAATCATGTCGGGAAACGTTAGTGATTCTCAATTAGGAGCTATTTTAACTGCCTTAAAAATGAAAGGCGAATCTATTGATGAAATTATTGGATTTGCTCGGATCATGAGGGAATTTTCAGAAAGGATAACTCCAAAGGTTCAAGGAGAATTGTTGGACACTTGTGGAACTGGTGGTGATAAAATTAAGACGTTTAATATTAGTACATTATCAGCAATAGTCGTGGCGGGAGCAGGAATCCCAATAGCAAAACATGGAAATAGAGCTGTTACTAGTAAGTGTGGAAGCGCGGACATTTTAGAAGGATTAGGGGTTAAAATAGATATAGCACCTGAAGAAGTTAACAAATGTATTGAACAAGTAGGGATAGGATTCATGTTTGCACCTCTTTTTCATCCTGCTATGAAATATGCGATGCCTACGAGAAGGGCTTTGAAAATGAGAACGGTCTTTAATATTCTTGGACCATTAACTAATCCTGCTAATGCTAAATGCCATGCTTTAGGAGTATTCCAGAAGGAGTTAGCACCCATCATGGCAAACGTTTTAAATGGTTTAGAAGCGAAACACGTTTATACAATTCACAATTCCTGTGGTATAGATGAAGCAGCACCCACAGGTATAAATTACATAACGGAGCTTAACAAGGGAAATATTGAAACGTACGCTATAACAAATAAGGAATTCAATCTACCAGAATGTTCCATCAATGACATTCTCTCGGGAAGTATTGAAGAAAATCTCAAGATTGCAGTGGGAATTTTAAAGAACACGCTCACGGGTCCTAAGAGAGATACCGTCCTGATGAATGCATCCCTTGCGCTAAATAGTGTAGGATTGGCAAGGGATCTTGAAGATGGCGTTTCTATTGCAAGAGAGGCTTTAGAATCGGGTAAGGCATTTAAAAAACTCGAAAATCTCGTTGAATTTTCTGGTGGAGATAAAAATAGATTAGATACCTTGATTTAACTAAGAGTAAAAAACATGATTTCGAATAAAATAAAAGAGATTGTAGAAAACCGTAAAAAGACATTACATTTAGATGAAGCCTTTAAGAAGAATTTAGGGTTAAATGTTCATAAAAATGAGAGAGAACAATTAAGTCATGCGATTAGAACACATTTAGGAATCCCAATTATCTCCGAAATCAAGCCTGCTTCCCCTACTTTAGGTAACATTAGAATTGATCTCGACGTGAAAATGATAGCACGAGAAATGGAAAGTGCTGGAGTAGTCGGGTTAAGTGTATTAACAGAACCCAATTATTTTCAAGGATCATATGAGAATCTTCAGTTAGCCGTAAACTCTACAAAATTACCGTGTTTATTGAAAGATTTTGTCATAGATCCCATTCAACTTGAGATCGCAGCATTATTAGGAGCTACAAATGTCCTTATCATTAATTCCATATGTAATTTAATAGATATGCATGATCAAGCCTCGTTGCTTGGTCTTGAACCATTGATTGAAATTCATAATCGTGAAGAAATAAAGGATCTTCGGGAGCTTCGTGATAACGGAGTGACTCCTAAATTAATTGGTGTAAATAATCGCAACCTCAAGACAATGGAAATAAATTTACAGACTTCAATAGATTTGATCCCCCAAATCAAGGAGCTCTTTGGGGAGGAAGTCCTGGTAATAAGTGAAAGTGGGATAAATACCCATCGTGATATCCAGTTTTTACAATCCTCTAAGGCTGATGCATATTTAATTGGATCATTGATAATGAAATCTGATTGCATGAAAGATACAATTGTATCATTAAGAGGCATGAAATAATAGTAGAAGCGCTCTAAAAAAAGCTATCTTCAAAAATTATCAAAAAAGAAAATGAAAATGATAAGGACTGAAAAATGGAATATGTAAAGATTTGTGGACTCAAAAATTTAAAAGATATTGAAACATGCATTGAAATGGGTGCGGATGCCATAGGTTTTATTTACAGAGTTCCCGAATCACCGCGTAATTTGGAGAAAAATGTGATTAATGACCTTTTAACATTAATAGACGGTAAAATCTTAACAATCGGGGTTATAAAACCTCAAAATATTGAGGATCTTGTCAAGATGATGAGCGAAATATATGTAGATCTTTTCCAGCTACACCTATTATTTGAAATAGAAGAGCTAATGAGCTTGCCCATTGCTACGAGAAAACGGTTAATCGTTGTTCTACGATTGAATAGAGAAAGTTTAGGTCCCATCATAGATACTATAAACGAATTTAAGGATCAATTCAATGCTTTTTTAATTGATAATAGTGAAGGCAAGGGGAAAGGAATAAATATCGATCTCGCAGAGAAATTAGTATTAAAAACTCAAGATACGAAAATAATTCTCGCAGGAGGCATCGGAATTGATAACATTGAATTGATCTTGAAAAAGTTAAAAGTCCACGGGATTGATGCCAGTAGCTCTTTAGAATCTGAAAGAGGAATAAAAGATCCTGTAAAAATTACGGAATTCCCTGAAAAAATAAAAGAAATTAAAAATAAAATAAAAAGTGAAGAATAAAATGGATTATATTGATAAATATCCTGATAAATTAGGGAAATTTGGAGAATTTGGAGGCATGTTCGCACCAGAAATTCTAATGCCCGCATTAAATGAGCTCATTGAAGCATATGAAAAACATGTTTGTGATGAGAGGTTTATGAACGAGTTAAACCAAATACTCAAGGATTATAGCGGACGTCCAACCCCCCTCTATTTTGCTAAAAGATATAGCGAGTTTATAGGATGCAAGGTGTATTTAAAGAGAGAAGATCTAAACCATGGGGGTGCTCATAAAATTAATAATGTCATGGGACAAGCACTTTTAGCGAAGAAAATGGGAAAAACAAAACTCGTTGCTGAAACTGGTGCAGGACAACATGGATTCGCAACAGCCATAGCGGGAGCTTACTTTGGAATGCCAACAAAAGTCTTCATGGGGGAAGTTGATATAAAACGACAAGCTTATAATGTCTACAGGATGCAACTTTTAGGAACAGAAGTAGTTCCTGTCAAATCGGGATCAAAGACTTTAAAAGATGCTGTGAATGAGGGGCTCAGATATTGGATTTCCAATTTACAGGATACGCATTATTTGATGGGGAGCGTGGTGGGTCCGCATCCCTATCCCTTGATCGTGAGGGATTTTCAAAGAATTATAGGAAAGGAAATAAAGGAACAAATAATAAAGCTCGAAAATAAGCTTCCAAATGCCATAATTGCATGTATTGGTGGAGGGAGCAATGCTATTGGTGCTTTTTACGAATTTATAGATGATGATGCTATTCAACTTATAGGAGTAGAAGCTGCAGGAAAAGGTAAGGAAACGAATAAACATTCCATAGCATTGGGTCTTGGACGCAGAGGTGTTTTACATGGGGCAATGCAATACCTTCTTCAAAATGAGTATGGAAATATAATAGAGACCCATTCCATAAGTGCCGGTTTAGATTATCCAGGTGTTGGACCAGAACACTGCCATCTAAAAGAATTGAGCCGCTTAAAAGTGGGAGAGGCAAACGATAATGAAACCCTAGAGGCATTTAAAAACTTATCTCAGATAGAAGGAATAATCCCCGCTCTTGAGTCGGCGCATGCCCTTGCATATCTGGAGAAAAATAGAAAAGATTTTAGCACATTAGATATTGTTATCGTTAATCTATCTGGATCAGGATCTAAAGATTTATCGATTGTAGCAGAGCATGTTGATTTTAAAATTAAACCAAAAAATTTACTGCTATAAAGAATTCACCTAGTGTTTTTTAAGAAATCCACTTTTTTCCTGATCTATAGAGCAATTTTTTAAATTTAGGTCCAGATTGGAATGCTAGATCTTTTATTTGCTTCCAAAAAAAAAAGATTTATTTTGTATAGGTAATGTGCTTCTTTTTTATGGTTGATTAACAACTTTAACGCGGATTTGTGAAAGTAACTTATCTAATTGTTTAGCTTTTTTATTCACATTTAAGACATTATCCAATACGATTGCCTTGCCAGCTTCGGGAAAGAGCGTAAATTTTCCGGATCTTAATGCAATAAACTGAAAAATATCATAGATCTCCTTATCATATCTTAAATTAGCAATAGGAAATCTTTGAATGTTCGCTAAAATTCCACTCTTATAATAAATCTCGTTTTTCTCGACTTTCCAATAGTTGAATCGCGCTTCTAAGAAAGCAAAAAATATCATAAAAAGGAGAATTAGCGAGATAACCATGTAAAACGAAGCTGTCAATCCAAAAGGTAATTGACTAATATCAATATTAATTTGAGAGAAATCAATATTTGGAACAACTAAAAAGAGCACTAAAACTGAGATAACAACGATTGTAGAGACTATGACGAACAGTCTCGTACTATTGGTATCGAAGGCAATGACAAATAAATTGCAAAAGAACACCGCCATCCAAAAGTATCCAAAGGGAGGATATGGACTACCCATAATAAACTGTAATAGCCATAAGACCAATGAGGTTAAGAACAATGGATAGAAAAAGATGATCTTAGGCCAATTCCGAAGTATTATGTGTGATCCTTCGTTTTTTGATTTTTTTTCAGACATCTTAATCATATAAATTATATTTTTTTCTTTTATTAATACTTCCGCTTATTTTTTATCTATTTAGATCTTTAGGTGATTTAGAAAATTCCCTAATTTGTGACCGATCTTTTCAGGTTCATACAAATTTAAGCAAGAATGTTAAGATAGCCCAAAAACCTTTTAATTAATTCGATTAAAACAATTTCGTGAGTTACTAAGTTATTATTTACAA
>DXJM01000148.1 GCA_019057355.1 Promethearchaeota archaeon
CAATTTTATTAATTAAAATCTAATTGCTACATTTTTTGAAAGATTTTGTCTACCATATTCTTTAATTATCCTTATCGCCATGAAGATAAAAAAAATAGTTGTAAGAAGAGTTGCAGTAATTGAGATTTGATGTGAAGTTACTAAATTATAGCATACATGAAATATAATTACTAGTAATAAACTACCTTTTGATTGATTAAATAGAAATGTAAAGACGGCTGAACCGAAAAACATGAGGGGAAGCATCATTAAAAGGGCAAAGATGAGATCATAGCGATAAAAAAAAGTTGGGAAGTGCCAAAACCACCAAATAAATGTCAATATCAAGGTCGAGATTAATGCATCCTTTTTTTGTTGCAATGCTGGCAATAAATACCCTCTCCATCCAAATTCTTCGAAGGTCCCATAACATAAGCTAGGCAATATAAAAATGAATAGAGCACCAAGGCTGTTCAACTGATTTGATTGTATGAATTGAATAATATCAAACCATCCTATAAAATATTCGAATAAAAGACTAATTGTTAAAATAATCAATGGGCTAAGAGAAAAAAGGATTAGCTCTAACCTAGAGACTTGAACTAACCGTTTTTTTAATTTAGACATTCCTTCTATTCCTTGGATTCGTATTATAGAAATTAATCCTGCAATAAATGGTCCAATTGATCCACATACGTGCCAAATTTCTCTAATAATTGGATCTAATGCATTATAATAAAAAATCAAGGGAATTAGGATCGCCCACGTGATTGAATAAGCAATTACAACGTATAAAATCAATTCATTTATAAAGTGTTTTTTTGATTTGCTCATCATTACTTTCCCTCCTATATCGAGTAAAAAAACGAGAAAAAATTAATAATTTTCATTTCTCATGATTTATAATAGATTGTATCCAAGAGATAGCTTTTGTTTTATTTTCTTCTGGTGAATGGATTAGTGGATCTATGAACCTAATATCTCCCATTATAGTAGACCCTTTTAGAGCATTTTTAAATTTTTCCATAGCTTTTCCTTGACCGCCCCCTGAACATAACCATAACGCTACATTTTTTCCCGCAAGATCATACAGGGAAAGAAATGAACGCATTGGTGGAGAAAAGTTCCAAGCCCATACAGGCGTTCCCAAAACAAGCAAATCATATTCAAGTGGATTTATTGTTATTGGATTCAATTTTGGTTTTTTCTTCATTTTCGCCTGAAATCCACCCCAAAAATATTTCATGGAATTATCAGAATTTATTTCTTTTATTGGTTTTAATTCAAGCAAGTCGGCATTTATCGATTCTCGCATCACTTCAGCAATATACTTTGTATTCCCCGAAAGAGAATAATATACAATCAACACTTTTGACATGTGGTTCACCTCAGATCTTATCTTTTAGATTAAAATTAATAAAATATAAACTTTATTAGGGAGTTCTAAAAATATTTTCTTCCGAATTCAATATAAGTTTAGCTAACTTCTTAAAGGGTTTTTCAACATTTAATCCGAGTTTAGCGGATGTTTTTATGTAACCATTGAGATCTAATTTTTCTTGTATTTTATTCGCGTAGAGATCGCCCACCATCGAAAATTCTTCCAGATCATATTTCGCGGCTACAAGGATTACAGGTAATTTACTACAAAATTTCTTTAACATTGTCATCCATTTTTCAATATTGACAAAACTCTTCATGTTTGTAATGTCAAAAAGGATGATTGCTCCATGCGCTCCACGGAAGAATTCTTCAATCATGAATTTAAATCGTTCCTGCCCAGAAAAGTCCCATAACATTAGTTGACATTGTTTTGAATCGACTTTTAATTCTTTTGTATGGATCTCCACGCCGATAGTCATTGTTGTCGTGTCGATAAACTCGTTCTTAACAAACCGGTGTAAGAGAGTTGTCTTTCCAGCACCTCCTTCACCTAAAATAAGAATTTTAAGAACGGTTTTCATTTTTATCGACCAAGAATGATTAATAGACTAAGTTTAAGTATAGACCTTGATAGGTTTTACTTATGAATCATAATTTTTAGCATTTACCAATTAAATGAAAATTCTTGATATTTATTATAACCCATTGGAATGAAAATGAAGATTTAAACAAGTAAATTCTAAAAAGTTAAAAATTATAAC
Organism: Promethearchaeota archaeon; assembly: GCA_019057355.1. Lineage (GTDB taxonomy): Archaea > Asgardarchaeota > Lokiarchaeia > Sigyniarchaeales > SOKP01 > FT1-020. Next base: position 2,124 of record DXJM01000148.1, read on the forward strand.
TTCGTCTTTATTTACCTTCACGTGCAATATTTTAAAACCTATAGAACCTTTTTAAATAACAATGAGAAAAAGTGCAAGTAAAAGAAAATTAAGATGAAAGCTGTTGTCACTGTTATTGGAATGGATAAACCGGGCATAGTAGCGGGAGTTTCAACGGTATTATCAAATAATAAAGTAAACATAACCGATATCTCACAGTCATATGCAGGAGAATTCTTTACGATGATAATGGTTGTTGATTTTGAACAAAGTAAAGCTACTTTAAAAGAAGTTACCGATCAATTAAAGAAAGCAGGAGAGAAAATAGGGATATTTGTGAGCGTGCAGCACGAGGATATTTTTAAAGCAATGCACCGCATTTAAACTTTTTAACTAATATAAAAATTCTTTTAAATGGATGGTTTTAATGTCATTTAGCGTAGATGAAATTTTAGAAACAAAACGAATGATTGAAGAACAAGGATTAGACGTGCGTACAATCACGTTAGGAATAAATTTGTTAGATTGCATCGATAAATCTGTAGAAAAGTTATGTGAAAATATTGAAACTAAGATCATGTCCTTGGCAGAAAATCTATCGAATGTTGCCTCCTCGATTGAGGAAGATTATGGAATTCCAATAATAAACCGTCGTATAACTGTTACTCCGATCTCTCTACTCTTGGGAGGTTTGGATAATGTAAAAAAAATTTCTCTCGACGAGATTAATGGTTTCAATGATCCTTTGAATAGGAGAAGTGAAGATAATAGTATTGAAATAAAAAAGGAATTTTCAGAGGATTTACTCGCCATTGCTAAATCGTTAGATTTTGCGGCTAAAGAGGTTAACGTTGATTTTATTGGAGGATTTTCAGCACTAGTGCATAAAGGATTCACGAGAGCAGACTATTATTTGATACAGGGTTTACCTAAGGTTTTATCTTCAACCGAAAGAGTTTGTAGTTCTATTAATGTAGCATCAACTTTATCTGGAATGAATATGAACGCTATAAAGATGATGGGAAATATAATTCACGATATTGCACTGAATACGGCAGAAAGGAATTCAATAGGATGTGCTAAACTTGTTGTTTTCTCAAATGCTGTGGAGGATAATCCTTTTATGGCTGGTGGATTTCATGGTATTGGTGAACCTGAGTGCTGTATAAATGTGGGGGTTTCAGGACCTGGTGTTGTCAGAAATGTTGTTCAACATTTAATTGATGCGGATTTTGAGATACTTGCAGAAAATATTAAAAAAACTGCATTTAAAATAACGAGAATGGGACAACTAGTTGCTCAACAAGCAGCAAGAAGGTTAAACATTCCATTTGGAATAGTAGACTTGTCATTAGCACCTACAAATCGACCTTATGATAGTGTTGCAGGTATCTTGGAAGACATGGGTCTCGAAACGGTGGGAGGTCCTGGAACGACTGCCGCTCTCGCACTTCTCACAGATGCCGTGAAGAAAGGTGGATTAATGGCTTCTTCTTACGTGGGAGGCTTGTCGGGAGCATTCATACCCGTTAGTGAAGATTCGGTAATGACTAATGCAGCAAAAAAAAAAATTCTCTCAATTGAAAAATTGGAGGCAATGACATCTGTTTGTTCTGTTGGATTGGATATGATATGCATACCGGGCTCAACCACTCCTGCTTTGATTGCAGGCATCTTAGCCGACGAAGCTGCCATCGGAATGACCAATAATAAAACCACAGGAATACGTTTAATTCCTGTAATTGGTAAAGATATTGGAGATGAGGTTGAATTTGGAGGATTATTAGGGAAATCAGTGGTAATACCTGTAAAAAAGGTCTCCTGTGAGAATTTTATCAACAGACAAGGACGAATTCCCGCACCAGTTCATTCCCGAAGAAATTAGAAATATAAGATGGTAAATGGATATCATTTTAGAAAAAAATGCTAAAAAAGAATATTAATTCAAGTCGAACTACTATCATTTATACTATACTAAATAAATCAATCTTCTTATCCAAATGGATATAATTTAGAAGGTGCAGAAAAATGGTTTGGGGAGGTTCAATTAATTTAAAAGGCTCTAATTATTTGCGTAAAATCAGAGAAATCGATAAGGTCTTAGAATTTTTAGAACAATTCAAGGAGGAATTAAGTTCTGAAGAAAAAGAAATTATAAATAAGACGATTGAAATTATCATTGATTTTGGAAATAAATTATCCGAAGCTAAGAGATAGAATTTATCTTTTCTATTAGATTACCAATGACCTTGATTAGGTTATGGGCTACATCTTGAATTGTTTTAGATAATTTTATGTCAAAAAATGGTAAATTTGGATTCTCGTTCAATTCATCGATTGTATACTTTCCACATTCATAAATCTGTAATTCATCAAATCCCGCCAGACTCTCTGGAACAATCCCTATCATAAATGCGTTAACTTGCGGTAGTTTTTCTATAATTAAATCGATTACAATATGGATAGGAATCGTATGAGAACAAATTGGGACGTAATTAGCAAGATCATTTCTTTTTAAGATTACCACTGTACCAGGAGGGCCATAAAATGTACACGTGTCAATTAAGATCAAGTGAGAAGGATTAAAATCAATGATTTCATCCATTCTATTCATCATGTCAATCCCACAATTAATGATCAAGAATTTGTGGTTATTATAGTGTAATAATTGCGTGATAATATAAGGACCAACCGCGTCATCAGTTAACTTTTCTTCTCCAATGCCAACGATAGCAATTTTTTTTGCATTAATTGTCTCATCCAATAGTTTCTGAAATAAGTCATCCATATTCATTAAGAAAATAATTGAGAACAAAATAAGTTTGCCATTTAGGAATAAGGACTTGCAGTTAATCAGTAAAAAATCTAACGAAAAAATAAAATTAAAGACCTTCCTAAAAATAAATAGTCAAATTCATTAAAAATAGTATATATAAGTTAATTTGATAATGGAAGAAAAATCGCTTGATAAATCCGAAAAAATACAAATAAAAGGAATAATACAAGGGGATAATGTCATTATCTCAAATCCTGATGGAATTCAAGAATTTTATCAGAATTCATATATTGGAACAATTAAAAATGAGGAAAATAATTCTGAATTTTTAGTTTTAGACTCAATAGAAGTTCTCCTCCTCATTGAACGGCATCGTCTTTTGTTATGCGAGGATAATGATGATAGGAAAGAACAACTTAGCTTTGAAGATGCCCTTGAATATTTTTCCCAGTTTGATGATAGGTTATGGCACAAATATATTATCTACATGGACTTGCGGAAAAGGGGATATTTAGTTCGAACAGGGTATGGTGATGGAATTGATTTTCGGGTGTACAAGCGTGGTGCTAAATTTGAGACGGATTCTGCGAAATTTTTAATTTATCCCGTGTTTGAGGGAGATCCGATTGAATTAAGAGATTTGGACAGAATTTCACGAGTAGCGATGAGCTCGCGTAAAGATTTAATTGTTGCAACCGTCGATAGATTGAGTAAACCTATTTATTATAGCGTTAAAAAGTTCCAAATAATGAATAAGATTAGTAATAACGTCTTGGAAACAGATTTTCAAGATGATATTAATAAATAATATTGAATAAGCAGGTTAATCATGACAGAAAAATTTGTTTGCGATACATCGGTAATATTTAACGGACAAATATTTGTTTTGATTGAAGATGGAGAATTAGGGGAATATCCAGAAATCTTGATACCCAATATCGTTATTGCAGAGATTGAATATAAAACAAATATACAAAAAGAAATTGGATTTTATGGATTAAACGTCTTAAAGAAATTACGAGAATGGAATAATGAAAAGAAAATAAAACTCCAAATTGTAGGAAATCGTCCTACAAGAGAGGAAATAAAAATGAGCCCAGGTGGAGAACTAGACTCATTAATCCGAAAATCAGCTCTTGAAAATAATGCGACATTAATAACAGCTGACAGAATCCAAGGAGATATAGGAATTTTTGAAGGCTTGAAAATCATGTTTTCATGGGAAAAGAAAAAGCCTAAAATAATGGAATCCCTTTCTCTAAAGTTATTTACTTATTTTGATGAAACAACCATGAGCGTTCATCTCAAGCGTAACTTGCCACCCTATGCAAAAAAAGGTAAACCAGGAGAGTGGCATCTTGAACAAATATCTAAAGATATCATTGACAATAATATTATTGAAGATATTGCTCTTGAAATCATTGAAAACGTTCGAGAAGATGAACATTCTTTTATTGAAATAGAAAAAGAAGGGGCCGTAGTACTTCAATTACGGGAATTTCGTATTGTCATCACGAGACCACCCTTTTCTAACGATGTTGAGATAACAGCTGTTAGACCACTTGTTAGTTTAACGTTAAAAGATTATTCCATTGATCAAAGGCTCAATGAAAGATTAGAAACAGCAGAAGGTATACTTGTAGCAGGTTCTCCAGGAGCAGGAAAATCAACTTTTGCAGCAGCATTAGCAAATTATTATTTAAAACAAGATAAAGTTATAAAAACACTTGAAAGCGTGAGAGACCTACAAGTAAGTCCCGAAATTACGCAATATACTAAATTAGAAGGAAATCTTGAAAACTCGGCAGATATTCTTCTTCTAGTTAGACCTGATTTTACGATTTTTGATGAAGTTCGTACGACTAAAGACTTTGAGATTTATTCTGATA
>DXJM01000149.1 GCA_019057355.1 Promethearchaeota archaeon
AAACCCATTCGATGGCTATCTCGATATAATCTTGGAGATACCATAGTGTTCAAAGTAGGTGAGGTAAACATCATACACGATATCGTGGGTATCATAACTTTAAGCAATGGTGAAACTCAATATATTACAGAAGGTTTTAATAATAACGATATAGACCCTTGGTTGGTTTCCAAGCAAGATATTGTTGGAAAAGTCCTATTATCTAGAAATGTCATCGAAAGTTCTATGGAGCGACTATTTAATGGAAAGACGGAGCTTGAAAAAGCATTAGCAATGACATTAAATAAAGGTGAGACATTGAACCTTATTAATAATATAAAACATGCTGTTGATATTTATGCACAAGGAAGGTATGGTAGAGAATATACTGGCAGCCTTACATCAGTTCAAATGGTTCTGGAGGATCATCTGAAACATGTATTTGCTTCAGAAAATGCATATAAGCAAGAATATAGAAAGGCACTTAGTAAATATGATATGAATGAAGATATGAATGCATTACAGTTGGTAGGATTCATCATGGCTTTAAGAGAAATGATCTCCAATGAAGGTAATAAAAATAATCAAAAAATATATCAAAAAACCATTAATGAAATAATAGCCTATATCAATAAAAGAAGAATTGATATTAGCGAGTATGTTTCCCATGTTGATTCTAGATTTAAATTTATGATTTCTTATTTCCCCGCAAGAATACAAGATCAAATTAATAATATCCAAGATATAGTTGTCAAGGGAGAATTTATAAAGTTTTATAACCATTTAGAGAAGGCTCTAGCTAATAAGGGTAGTTTTTATGGAGAGTATTTTAGACAGAAAAATAAAGCACTTAATTATTATTCATTGTCTAGTTTCGATAATCCATTTGTAGGGATTGATAGTAGTGCAAAATATTCACTTTTTTCCAATGAATTAAAAAATATAATTGATACGACTGATAAAGATGGGATTTTTAAAGAATTAATTAAAATCGCTGGACATAGATATACTCCCTCTGGAAGCTTACCACTTTCAAAAACAGATTACATGCTGGAATTTTTAAATTCCGAGAGTCTGAAACCATCCCTATGTTGAAAATTTAGCTCTTAGAGATATGGATAGTGTTTTAGCTGTAGAAGTTCCTGCTTGGTACCGAGCTGGTTCTGAAATGATAGGAGGTTATATTGATCTTGTATTAGTTAAAGATGGTAAAATTTATATATGTGATTATAAGCCTGGTCTTGACTATAATCTTGATCCAAGTAAAATGCATGATAGTTTTCTTAATGCAATCCCTCAAGTTGCTGGATATGCGATTGCATTTAAAGATATGTTTGGTCTTGATGTAGAATGTGTTATTTTCAATGAAGATGGTGCCTGGAGCTTTGATCCTGAGGATACTATAGATATTGTTAATGATTTTTATTATAAAAATAATAAAAATACATTTCCAGAATGGGGATTTCTAGTATAAATTAAAATATTTCTAAATATTATTGAAAATTGAGGGATTTAATTTGAGAAAATTAAAAAAAGATGCTTTAATTGCTATGCAAAAAGGTGATTATTCTAAAGCAAAGGAAAATTTTGAAAGAATAATCTCAAATAAAGAGGCAAATGATTTTATCTGGCTGGAATATTCTATATGTCTGTCAAAATTACAACAATTTAAAGAAGCTGAAAAATATTTAAATATAGTAATAGAAGGTAAGGGTTATTACAGTTCTCATGCTTTAATTGAAAAAGCTTATATTTTTTTTATAGAAGAAAAATTTCAAGAGTGTATCAATATAATTAAAGATTTGATCGATGAAAAATATTATTACATTGAAGATATAAAAAATGATGATCGGTTTAAACCTCTTTTTGAATTGGAGGAGTTTCATCAAATATTAAAACCTTCAAGAGAATTTATAGTAGATGAATACATTACTCTCAAATTAATTGGAAAAAATACGATATTATTTGTATGTGGAGAATATTTTATCTCATGTTATGGATCATTATTGACAAGAGATATCAAAGATAATGAAAAAATTATAGAGATTAATTCAATTGATGAAATCATAGAAAAACATTCAAAAACAAGAATATTGTTAGATGATTCTGAGGTTATAACTCCTGAAGAAGAGTTTTGGGGTTATTGTTCTAATCTTCAAGCATGGGTTGAAAATAATCATGAAATGGGGCTTCTTGAAGATCATTTAGGATTTGGTATCTTGAAGAAAATGGTGAAAACCTGCAACAAAAACATCTTACCACGATTCAAGGAGGAAATTTTAAAAAGATTAAAATCAAGTTATTTCAATGTACTCGTTTCGTTTCTAAGAGAAGATTTAATTTCCTATCTTACCCAAAAAGAAATATTTAATTATTTATTAGTGAAAGAAGAAACAATGATAATGTTGGAATTATCATTACTTCTAAACAAGCAGTACACCCTCACGATCGAAATCGAAGAATCATTACACGAAGTACAATATAGAACGAAAGGGAAATTACACTTATGCATTTACAATGACCACGTCTCAGAATTAGAAATAGAAATAAAAAAAAATAATATAGATGAGTTGGACGTGTTGCTTGAACCAATTATTTTACTGACAGAATTGCATCATTTATTTATTTTCTTAGATGATTTTTCTTATGCGCAAATGAAAATTATTCAGGAAAAATGTGAAGCTTCGGGATTCTTACTTGAATACGGTCAGCCAGCTCTAATGATTTTTGAAAAAAGAAAGAATAAAATGAGTAATTATTGAGTATGGCTTGGAAGTACTTAAATAAACCTAACTTTTAGAAAGAATTAAATAACTTCTTGAATATATTTCCTTCCTTTGAATTCTTTCTTATTTTCAAGTTGACTTTTAATGATCTTTTGTTATTATATTTTTATTCATTCTCATAACTACATTTTGATGTTGTTTTTTTTATTGTTAAGCATTTTTTTTAATCAAATATTTACTAAATTTATTGACTCTTTAACAATAAAGTAAAAAAAACATACTTGTATTTAGATAATTGACCTTAATTAAAAAATAGAACTGTAAATAACATAAAGTGATACAATGAGTATAGAATCTAAATTAGCAGGCATTAACACATATTATTCAACACATATTACTTTTACTTTAGAAACTGTAATATCTACTTTGCTGTTTTGGGGATATAAAACTACTTCTTTAGGAGATGGTTCAATTAAAGCGATAAAAGATACATCTAAATCCCTTATATTCCCTCTTCAAGA
>DXJM01000015.1 GCA_019057355.1 Promethearchaeota archaeon
CTATCCTCTTCAGCAATTTTCGCCATCTGGAATTCATCTTTGGTTTCTGACAAGTACCAGCCGAGATTTAGAGCGTCTGGCTTTATATCAAATGGAGAGGGGATCTCGCTTGTTTCATTATTTTCAAAAATACTATCACTTTTTGAATCCAGGTTGCCATTTTTCTTTTTCGACTTTTTAAATGGACTCATTCTTAAAATTCTTTTCTTCAAAACAGCCGAAAGCCAAGCCTTAAGAAATACCCAGAAATCCCCTTGATTTCCTATCGATATTTGACGGATCTTGATCCATACCCACTATAAGCTTTTCTACTGCCTCGAGAAGACAATGATGCACATTGGTTACATATGCTATTAAATCCTGCTTATTGAAAAGATTGAGATCGTCTAAGCTCATAACTTTCTTTGCACCAGGTAGCAGCATTAAAAGTGACTTTAAAAAATCAGGCCTGTAGGTCAAATACCAGGATACAAAAAGGTTCTCTCCATAGTCTTTGGCATTGACAAATGTTTTGAAGCTACTAAGCTTAGCATTTACTCTATTTGTTACTATTAAAAAATCCCTTGTTTCACCAAGGGATGCAATTGCCAATGAAGGGCCTACTTTATCCTCCTTCATCTCAATCGAAGGCGCCTTGCTGCCTTTAATTAATTCTTTCGTTCCAGAAATTACTTTGCCTTTTTGACCTTGTGCCTTTTTAATCAATATTGACCAATCTTCTAAAATATCTGCTTTCCTGTTCGCTATAGCGATTAGAATCAATAGAAACCCTATGAATAGGATCAAGGCACCAAGCGGAGGGAAGATTAAAAGAAAAATAATCCCAAAGAAAACGTGAAAATAAATTCCAAGTCTAAGCATTTGTCCCCCTTTTTATAATCTATTTATACTTATAAATCTGCGAAGCATTTCCCTTGCTATTCTTAGGAATTTTTGACCAACGATCAATAATTTTTTCATCCTGGAGATTAATTCCCATTTTTGACTTCCCTATAGAAAATTAAAAACTCCCCTTTATGGAGAAATTATTACCTTTTTATCTATCGTAAATTTCCTCAGAAATTCCCAATCATCTATTGATGAGCATCTAAAATTATATGAAAAGGTTTTATTTCGTGTCAATCAAGAAGGTTAAGAAATACTAACCTCCAAGAAATACCTCTTTAATCTTCTCATTTCTTAGAAGAGCTGCTTTTTCTCCCTCAAGAGCAATGGATCCTATTTCAAACAAATAGGCTCTATGACATATCTCAAGTGCTTTTAAGGCATTTTGTTCCACAATTAGGATACTAGTTCCATCATTATTTATTTCAACTAATTTTTCAAAAATCGCCTCTACATAATTGGGAGAAAGTCCCAAGGACGGTTCATCCAATAAAAGGAGAGAGGGTTTGAGCATTAGAGCCCTTCCAATTGCAAGCATTTGTTGTTCACCACTGGAAAGAGTACCAGCTTTCTGCCTTTTCCTTTCTTTTAGAATAGGAAACAATTTAAATACTTTTTCTATTCTTTCTTTGAATAATAAATTCTTGTTTTTAGATACTGTAAACGCTCCCATCTCTAGATTTTCAAACACGGACATAGTCGTAAAAATTCTTCTACCTTCTGGAACAAGACAGAGGCCTTTTTTTACTAACCTATTAGGGGTCAATCCTTTAATGTTTTCATCCTGAAAATTTATTTCTCCCCTTTTAATAGGTACAAGCCCGCATAAAGCCTTTAGCGCTGTTGATTTACCTGCTCCATTCGGGCCTATCACTGCAACGATCTCGCCTTTCTCAATAAAAAAAGAAACATTCTCAAGGGCTTTGACTGGCCCATAGGATATAGAGAGATTTTTCACCTCTAAGATTTTATTCATAAATTAGTTTTCCCTAAATAGACTTTTTGAACTTCCTTATTATTTCTAATTTCTTCAGGCTTGCCTTCAGCAATCTTCTTCCCATAATTTAAAACAATAATCTTCTCAGCAATATCCATAACCGAATTTATATCATGCTCAATAAAAAGAATTGTCTTCCCTTTATCTTTAAGATTTCTAATAAGATCAAACATTACCTTCTTTGTCTCAGGAAAAAGTCCAGCAGTCGGTTCATCAAGAAGGAATAGTTTTGGCTTAAGAGCTAGTATTCGGGCTAATTCAAGTAATTTCCTTTGACCATGTGAGAGATTCTCAGCCAACTCATCCTTTTTCTTTTCTAAACCCACAACCTTTAATAATTCTTCAGCTTTTTGGTAATTTTTCTCTTCTTCTAGCTTCATTTTTTTTGTTTGAAACAGTGCAGCTGAAAGGCTTTCGCCTTGTTCATAAGGAAGACCCAACATAACATTATCCATGACCGAAATCTGAGGAAAAAGTCTAATATTCTGAAATGTTCTACCGATACCCAGTTGAGCAATCTTATAAGGACTAAAAGAAATTATTTCTCTTCTCTCAAAAAATATTCTTCCTTTGTTAGGTCTTAAAAATCCTGTGATTAAATTAAATACAGTGGTTTTTCCTGATCCATTAGGACCAACAAGAGCAACGATTGAATTTTCTTCAATCTCAAATGAAAGGACATCTGCTGCTTTTATTCCATCAAATTCCTTAACAAGATTCTGTATCTGCAATATATTCATGTTTTTTTGAACCTAAATCTTCCTATGAGACCTTGAGGCCTCCAGATCATTAAGACAATAAGCAATAAACCATAGATCATTTGTCTTAGAGGGGCAGCTATTGAACTTGGCATTCCTAAAAATCTCAAAAGTTCAGGAAAGATTACAAGAACAGAAGCTCCTATAAAAGAACCAGCAAGGCTTCCCATTCCACCGAAAACTACCATTAAGAGAACAACGATGGATTCCATGACTGTAAAGCTTGAAGGGTCAATAAAAGTAATATAATGCGCATAAAGGCTTCCAGCAATACCGGCAAAAAAAGCACCTACGACAAAAACAATAATCTTATATTTATTAACATTCTTCCCCATCGCCGCTGTTGCAATCTCATCTTCTCTTATTCCTTTAAGTACTCTTCCAAAGGGAGAATTTGTAATGTTTCTGATGACAAAATAAGTGATAATTACAAAAATTAAAACCAAAATAAGATAGCTCCAGACACTGGAGATTTCATAGCCAAAAATAGAAAATTGAGGAATTCCAGGAAGCCCCATCGGACCTCTGGTTAAAGAAACCCAGTTTCTAGCAATTGAATAAATTATAATTCCTAACCCAAAAGTAGCTAAGGCCAGATAATCTCCTTTTATCCTTAAAGATGGAAAGCCAACAATAAGGCCAACAATGGAAGCAAAAATGGCGCCAAAAATGAGACCAATCCAGGGAGAAACTCCAAAATTTAAGGCGAGGAGGCTAGAAGTATAGGCACCTATAGCAGCAAAAGAAATATGGCCCAAGGCAGCGAGCCCTGTATATCCAACAATAATGTTAAGACTAAGGCTTAAAATGATATAAATCCCTGCTATGATTATTATATGAATTAAGTATTCCATAGTTTAGATCTTTTCTTTTTCTGTTTTAACCCCCATAATTCCTGAAGGCCTTAGAAGCAAAAATATAATCAGTATGACAAAGGCAATGGTATCTTTCCATCCTGCCTGGATTTTCCAAATGCCCAGGTTTTCAGCCAACCCTAGAAACAACCCACCGAATAGCGCTCCAGGGATATTTCCGACTCCACCGACTATTGAGGCAATTATTCCTTTTAAAATAGCATTTAAACCCATAGTTGGCTCTATATTCGTTTCAAGGGAAATAAGAATTCCAGCTGCTCCAGCAAGGGCTGAACCGATAGCAAAAGCAACTAAAATAATTCTCTCGGAATTTATACCCACAACCCTTGCTCCAACAGGATCATCTGAAACTGCGCGTATAGCCTTGCCCAGCTTTGTTTTTAGGATAAAAAGCCAACCAAGAAAAAATAAAATAAGACTTACACCAATAATGAGGACCTGAATGTTTGTAATTACTGCTCCAAGGATATTATATCCTTCTTTTACGGGGCCGGTTCTTAAAGTAAGGATTTGAGCGCCAAAGATGAGTTGGATGAGGTTTTGGATAAAAATAAATACGCCAAAAGAGGCTATGAGATATATAAGACTTGGAGCATTATGTTTTCGGAGTGGGCGGTAGGCTAACCTATCTATAGCAATACCTAATAAAGCAGCCATGGCTAAGGATAAAAAAAAACTTAAAATTGGATTTAATTTAAGAAGAAAAAAAAGGGCATACGCCAGATAAGCGCCTGCTGCATAAACTACGCCATGCGCGAAGTTGAAGAATTTGATGGTGCGGTAGATTATAGTGAAGCCAATGGCGATGAGTGCATAAATGCTACCGGCTATTATTCCGCTTAATATCAATTGCTGTATCATAATCTTGAGTGGTCATTAGGATTTTCGTTGTTCTAAATAAAAAAATTCCTCTAATACTTTTTCAATATGCTTTAATGAGACTCTGAAAGGTTTTACAAATGTTCTTTCATTAAGAACTTCCTGATTTTCTAGATCTGATAATGCAAATTGGGCAGTCCTTTTAGCAACACTTTGAAGTTGCCTAAAATTTCCCTTCCAATGTATGGTTTCTTTCATTAATTCTTCAAAAACATCAAAGTCAATCCATAGATTTTTCCACCCTACACTTTGTGGTAACTCATCTTGTAAAAAAAAAGTAAAAAGTATAGGGATATCCGTTCTTCTTTCGGAAAGGTCTAAAAGTTTGATTTTTCCATCTCTTACCATCCTGAAGTACAAATCTTCTCGTAGTCTTCTCATACCTCTAAAATGCTCATAAAATAATTTACCGAGAATTCCTCCAAAAATGGACTTTTCGATTAAGAACTTCTGCAATGGTTCTTGAAGAGTCAACACATCTTCAGGTTCATTTACTGTCCCTATTATGAGAAAATCAACCTTCTCATCGTCAATTCCACCCAATGGTTGAAGAGATGCATTTTCCAAGAATCTTAAAAGGGCTCCTTGGGCATCAATATCGAGGCTATTCAATTCATCAAGAATGACAACCGGCATTACCCCTTGTTTCCTTCCGGATTTTATATTTTCTTTATCTTGAACCTCTGGATATTCTTTTTTATGTTGCTCCCATATTTTTTTAAATATTCCATTTAGTAAAAATTTGCTTGACTTCTCCCCCGTTTTATTATTAATGGTTACTAATTCTATATTTCCTCCACTCATTAAGGGGACAGATAAATAATCTGGTTTAAGTGCTGCCATATTGATAGTGTAGCGTCTTCCAAACCTATATTCATGAAAAAAAAGCGGAATCGCACGAGATATTTTGTCCTTCCCTGAGCCAGGTCCTCCAATTATAAGAACAGATGGAAGATAATCTGTTCCTGTCAATCGTTCACGGGGTATCACAACTTTTTCTAATTCTTTTATCATTTCGAAAGAAGCAATTAAATATTTAGAAAAGACAAGATTATCTTCAAGCGTTTTTATGACTTTTACTCTTGGTGATGACTCTTCATAAAATTTTTTTCTTTCTGTCCACAAAACATAAAGCGCTTTTTCCATTTTGTTATCAGAATTTTCAAGAGAAGGACTTAAGAAAAGATAATCTTCCCAAGTAGGTTGAGAGTAAAGTTCTCTTTTGAACATTTCTTCTTCCCAATAATTCTCGTATAAAAGAAGTATAGGAACATATGAGTTTTTAATTATTTTCTTTAATTCTTTTACAGTCTCACTTTCTCCATTTTTTGGGGTTAAAAATATTCCTCTTTTACAGTTAAAATATTCATTTTCTGGATAAAATATCAATATTACTCCATAGAAAAGCTTATTGCTTGAAATTGAAAAAGCAGCAATATTTAAATATTCCATATCAGAATAAAATAACCACGGATGGACAGTTGTAAGATATTCTTTTAAAGCCCCTATATAAGAAATATTATCATATTTGGCTTTAATTTCCCGCAAATATTCCTCTCTTAAATATTTAATAGGAAATTTGAAATTTCCCTCAACTAAATCAAAAGATGTTTCATATCTTATCCATTTATTATCTTCATCAACTTCTCCTTCTCCTTTTTTCCATAACTTTATCATTTCTTCACCAATGATAGTGTGTTCTTCAATGTTAGTATTTCTCGCTCCCTTGTAAGAATAATTCCAGAAATTTGCAATATTATCAAATGTGAAAGGGAGATATCCTACATCTTGCCAATTTGTTATAGATTCATCTATTTTCGGTATTCTTTTCTCTTCATTTATAATTCTTAATAAAAATGGGCCGAAACTACTTAATTTAGGGTTGTTATTTCTAATAAATGGCATATCCAAAAAATATTCATAAAAGTAAACCGATTTTGTTTTGAATTCTTTCTGTATCATTTTTGTTAACGAATTTTTAATTTTAAAATGAATTCCAAATGCAGTAATAGAATGGAACACTCTCTTCTTTTCCTCAAGCTCCATTTATCCTCCTACCATGACTATATCCTTTTTTTGGAAATCTAATTTCGACATATTTTTATATAGGTATAATGCTAAATATGGGATAAATCCTTCTTCAATCTTATCAGGTGTATCTTTATCTGTATGGATGATATCCCAAGTATTAGGGAAAGTTTTTTTAGAAATTAATTGCAATAATTCTTCTTTAGGTAAAGTAAAAATACATAAAGATGGAATTTTCTTTTTTTGGAAAATATCATCATCAGTTTGAATAAAAAAATCTTTTTCTTTATTTCCCTTTTTTAATTTCACTTCATTCATATTTGCAAATCCACCTATATGAGTACCAATTCCGAAGCCATCCACTGAAATATGAGAATAAATTGAAATGTTTCTTAATAAAGGAGTTTGAAAAAAATGTTTTGCCCCCAATAACCCTGATTCTTCTCCATCAAAGAACACAGATAAAAAACTTAAGTCATAGTTTTTGTTACCTTTAGTCAACTTGGCCCATCTGATTAACCATAGAAGAGTAAGTACTCCTCCTGCATTATCATATGCTCCAAACCCATCATAATGAGCACTTATAATAATAGTTGGATTGTTTTTTTTATAAAAATCAAGAATTATAAAGTTCTCTCCATAATATCCATTTATTTTGAATCTTTGAGTACATAAATTAAGCTTTTGCTTCCCAAAAGCTTTTTTCAAAAACTTCCTCCTTTCTTCTATTGTGAGAAAGTAAAAATGTTGGAGTTCGCTTTTATATTTCATCTACACCAAGATTAAGATATGTTCTAACCAGCTTTTTACCGTATTCAGAAATATTACATTTACGAATCTTGCCTATAACTTCTTTTTTGAGCTTAGAGATTATATTTTTTATTTCCGTTAGACTTTCAGGCTTAAAAAGGATATTAAGTAAGTCTGTTTGGTCTTGAATTGAAAGAAGCTTTTTTTGTTGCATTTTAATTATCTCTTTTTTCTCTTTGGGGGTTGCGTTCTTCCATCCAATAATTAGAGGAAGCCTTTTCTTGTTTCTCCTGAAATCAGAAAAAGCTCTTTTCCATGTTAAATCTTCTTCAGGAATATAATCTACAAGATCGTCTCTTATCTGCCCGATTACTCCTAAATAAAGACCTATCTCACTAAGTAAATCAATTGTTAAGTTCTCTGCTTCTGCAAGTATTCCTCCAACTCTGAAACATCCCCTTATTTGGTATCCAGTTGTTAGTGAAATTAAGTTTAAATAATCACTAATAGATACATCAGAAATATTCTTCTCTTCAAATCTTATATCAAGCAATTGACCCTCATAGACTTTTTCCTGAATAAAATTAATTTCATTCAAAATATTTATCTTCTTAACATCATCAATAGAAGCATTTAAAATCCGCTTTAATAATATAGACTTTATACTTTCTGAAATACTTAAAGTAACAGGGATTCCCCATTTTATATGGTGGCATGGATTATTCCCTCTTCTTTCTGCTTTATCAATGATATCGTCAATTAGAATTATTGAAAAATCAAGGAGTTCGAGGGAATACAATATTTTTATAAACTTCCACGGTTCTTTCCCAAAAGCAAGTAATGCCACACATCCACTGAATACTCTATCATTATTCTTTTTAGTATTAAGGGCATCAACCAAAGGACTTTTAAGAAAAACTGGGAATTGTCCTATTGCATCATTTATTTCTTTTTCTGACTTCTCATCTACTTTATTGATAAGCGAAACAAATTCTCTCCACTCCTTACTTGCAGGTGGAGAAATTACTTTTTCCCCTTTTTTCAAATATTGCTCAAAAATACCCGTTATTTCAGGAAGAAGTTGATACATTTTAAATTTCCTTCTTTATATTATTTAATGATTTGTATTCACC
>DXJM01000150.1 GCA_019057355.1 Promethearchaeota archaeon
ATAATTCAATTTTATCATTGTAAATGCTATTGATATTGATATGAATTATGAAAAGTAAAAAAATTAAATAAATTAATCAAAACAATAAAATATAGGTGATTATTATCTCATTTGGCATAAAAATTGATATGGATGCTTGTACGGGATGCGGTACATGCTTTGAAGTCTGTCCAAGCGAGTGCTTCAATGAACCAACAGACGGTAAAGTCAACGTTAATGAAGACAATAGAGAAGAGTGTGTTGGCTGTAGAGCGTGTGAAACTCAATGTCCCGAAGAAGCAATTCAAATACTCGAGGATTAGGGAGTTTTACTCAGAGATATGATTCCAAGAATTAACCTTTTCTTTTTTCTTTATTTATTATATTATTCATAACAGACTAAATCTCAAAAGGAATATCTTCCAGAATCGTATCAATAAAGATATCGGAACTGTGCAATAAACACGTGTTCAATTTTTAATACTATTGATTGATCCCGAGAATGTGATATTACCATAACAAAATTCTATTACAGCTCTTGCATGTTCCTTCATTAATCTGGTTATTCAAGCACCCCTCATGATATGCAGCTTTACATTCTTGACAAATATATATCTTACCAGCATATTCATTAAAGTCCAAAGTACAGTAAGCGCAATTTGTTGTTAAAGAAAATGAATTTCGATCTGCTTCATTTATCTGGGAAGTTCCCATTAAACTAATTTCACCTGAATCCGCTCCATCACGTCCATTTGCTGTACTTGAGGGGATTATGTAATTTTCTGAGGAGGTTGGAGGTCTTAACCAATCATCCCCGCCAGGGGAGGGATTAAATGTTCCTTGTGTTTGAAATTGGGTTTCGGTATATTTTGGTGTTTGTGTTTGAGTCCAATCAGACACGTATCTAACTGATGATGTTAGGGGGATACCCATTTTACGGGAAATTCTTTCATCTAATATGTTTGTTAAAATAAGAGCTGAAACAAACTTACCTTTTTCTCCACCTTTTTGCAAATGTGTATGGCTAATAATGTGAATCACGCGTCCTCCCATTGTACCTACATCAAAATAACAGAGCACTGCCCCCTCACCCCATTTATATTTAATATCTCTAGAATAAATCAAAACATTTACTTCAACGGGATTTATAACTCTAATTGGGTAACTCTTGGTTTCCAACCACCATCTAAATTCATCTATGGCAGCATTTTTTGTTGCTTTCTTAATCCATTTTTCACGAGTCATTTCACTTTTTACTCCGTCTAAGAAAGGATGGGTTGGATCAGCGAGTTGACAAGCAACCACTGCATCTGCCGTTTTCTGTCCATTCCACCTTAAATATCCAGGGAATAATTTTTCAACTATAGAAACGAGAGCCCAATCAGTGGTGATTAACCAGCCACCATTTTGAACAAAGACTTGAATTCTTGGATGGGCTGCTTCGGGAATTTGATCTCCCGGACATCCAATGAGAACAATATCAAACAATTCTAATTCATATTTCATAATCTGAGAGGGTTTTATGGTCCTTTTTTCTGCAGCATACATATTTTCAACAACATTCTTTGGTTTCTCGAAACGGCCTTCCACGGCAAGAATTTTTCCGTACTTTTCAACTGCTTTGACAATATCTTTTTTATTTAACGCTTCCATTTTACGTTTCTTGACTTCAGAATAAAGATCTTTAAAACTCATTTTTCATATCATTATTTCAAATAATTATAAGAATTATATTATTTCCTATTATTTACTAAAGGAAATTCACATTTAAATTTTAAATCGCTTGACTAGTAAATAGTAAAATTCTCTGAGGATAGGATTTCTTTTATTATTTTATTTAAATAATGGTTTGAAATTTGAGAAAGGTTTTATTTAAACATGTATTTAATAGTAACAAATATTGATCATTCTGAATTATGTCCGAGCGTAGTTTACCTCAAAAGAGCAGAAATGCAGAAGATATCATTGGATCTGAAACGTTATTCGAGATGCTTAAAAGAAAAACACCATGGATTCTTGGTACTAAAATTAGAAAACCTAAAATCACATTTCCAAGGATTAAACGTCGTAGAATTGTAAATCAATTAGCAGGGATGTCAACTAGGAGTATCTTATTGTTAACAATTTTTTCTACTCTCTTCCTGCTTCAGACAGGATTTATTTATTTAGTTTATAGAGGCGTTCCAGCTATTGGTCAAGGAGGAGAGGAATCCATTCTCTTTCTTTATCCAAGTACGCAAGAAGCGTTCATAAATGAAAGCATTGTGGCTTCCATATTGATGATTTTAAATTCAATTGGATATCTTTTCCTCTTTCAAGCATCTCAACATTTATATAATAGAAAAATTGCAATACGATATATTATAATAGGAGTATTGATAATTCTTGGAACATTCGGAGCACTTCAGGCAATGATAACCTTAAAGAGCGGGGGAGAGCTCTTCTCAATTTAATGCTCTATTTCTCTTCTCTAAAAATAATTTTATTTATTCAACTTTACATATTTTTATCTCATCATAATCAACAATTACTTTATAGAAACCTTTCATATTTTTATCTAAATCTGGATCTCGTGTATCCAATCGGAGTAATTGATGATTAATGCTCAATAATTTAAATTTTGTTGCGACTATAACAACATTTTTTGAAGTAATGTATTTTAATATTCTCGGAGTAAATTGCATATTACCCCTTCCAAAAAGAAATCCTTGCCTTCCTATCAAGGATGTTATTATTTTTGCCCGTTTTCCATCAATATAATTAAAGATCTGCTCTTCATTTAAATCATAGGCTATAATTTTCCTATTTAATAGGAGATCTATACCCAAAATGGTTTTTTCTTGGGATAATTGATCTGAAATAGTTTTTATGGTTGTTCCAGGTCCAAGTAAATAATATACATCATCTTCAAGAAGTTCAAGAACTCTTTTAGCAATTCTTTCTTGATTATTCAGATCTGAATCAGGAGTGTTTATCTTTGATTGTTGGGAGAAATCAGGATTATAAGGTATGAGAAGATGCCCATACAATTTTGATACAAGCTTTCCTTGGCGATACTTTTCCTCATTAATGTCTAATATCTCTGATTCTTTTAGTGGGATCTCGTCCCATAAAAATTGCATTACAATTGTTGCTGCATTTCTTGGATTAACTGAAAACACACTTGAATATATTTTAACACCAGTAGGAACACCTAAACAAGGAAATTCCATTCCTATTGCTTGAAAAATATCTCGAGCAGTTCCATCACCACCTAAAAATACTATCAATTTTATATTTTTTACATTTTTCAATAATTTTGCCGCTTTTATAGTATGTTCTGCTGAAGTATCTTGTATGTCTTTAATATTATCGAATAGCTTATCTTCAATAATTTCATATGTGAATCGCATCTCATCTAAGACTGAAGCGCCCATATCACCGGGACAAGTGATAAATTTTAATTTAGATCTTATAGAACTCAATTCGGTTAGAAATTCTCTAGCTCTATTAAGTGCATTGGGTATTGCTCCTAATTTAAGTGCTTTTTGTAAAATATGTTTACCATCCGTGCCTTTTAGCCCGACAGAACCACCCATTCCAGAAATAGGGTTAATAATAAGCCCTATAAGAAATCTATTTGAATTATTCATAATAGTAGTGACTGAGTAATTAAAAAAAATTTATAAATTAGTCCTCATAAAAAAATTCAAGTTCTATATAAAATCAATCAATGGATAAATTTTAAATCATTGATAAAATTAATTAAACCATATAA
>DXJM01000151.1 GCA_019057355.1 Promethearchaeota archaeon
TTTAAATATACCTAACGTGGCGGAACAATGATTTTGAGGGTTCTCGATACAAGCGGAGCACGATTCCAACGCTTTTGATGATTAGAAAATGAATAGGAGAAATAATATCTCCATCACAAGCAATCGAAGAGATGTTAATCGAATAGATAAATAATTAGAAACTATCAGATATCGAGGAGCATTTTATTGATGATGATAAATTGAGTTTATTTTTGATTCTCTATAATTAATAGAAATTAAAAAAGCTTTCATTAAAGACCGATAAAAATCCTTTCTATCCCATCTCAAATTATGTCGGATTCATTAGTAGATTTTATTATCCGTAAAAATGATGATTTTTATACCATTTTTGTATAAGAAGGCTTAACCTCGTTGTATAATGGGATCACTCTATTTTCGACAAAATTCGAGGTAGGATAGTCACTATTTTCGTCGGAATATTTTTTAAGATTTTTAAGTTTCAGTTAAAAATAAAAAATTAAAAATAGGCTCAATTGTAATTTTTTTTTAATCCAATAGTAAAGGTCATTATATTTAGTAGATAGGAAATATTCCTAAAGCAAGCATTTTATAAATTAATATTTTGATCAATGAAATAATGTTCCACCGCGTACTTAAATGAATCAATAATGAATAAAATAGCTTTTTTGCTTACCTCTGCCTTTGGGCGCATTTGTTGAAATGCATGATAACAACCTTTAAATATTTTAAAATGAACTGGAACTTTAGCTTTCGTTAAGTTATCTACATATTGAATGGTTTCATCCCTGAAAGGCTCTAATTCGCCAACGAAAGTGGCTGTTGGAGGAAGATTACTGTAATCTACGGCTCTAGCAGGAGAAGCATAGTAAGGAACGTTTGGGGTTCCAAATAACTCACCAAGATATAATTTCCAAGCATTATAATTAGATTTTGAGTTCCAGACAGGAGCATTATTGCCTGTTGCTGAAAGGCTAGTATTCCTATCATCCAGCATTGGGTATAATGGCATTTGAAAAGCAATATTAACTTCTCCTTTATCCCTTGCATAAAGTGTAAGAGCAGCTGTTAATCCGCCTCCTGCACTATCACCACCAACCATAAGCTGGTTATCCCTTATTCCCAATTTTTTCGCATGGTTTTTCATCCATAAAAGAGCTTCATAAATATCTTCTAATGCTGCCGGATATGAAGCTTGAACGGACAAGCGGTAATCTGGAGCGACTACAACACAATTACTAACTTCAATAAACCTTTTTGCCATTTTCATTGCTTGTTCTGGTGCTCCAATAGCATATCCTCCACCATGCAGCCAAAGAACACCAGGCACATTTTCTAAGGGTTTAAAAGATTGAAATATACAAATACGCATTTTTGAACCATCTTTACGGAGAATTTCTCTCTCGATAATTTTCATTGTATCATCTTTTATCTTAATTCTCCATTTGCTCATTAGTTTATTAAATAGACGTAACTTTGATTCAGTAAAAGTATTATTGATTATCTTAAAAAATATCCCAAAAGTTCTTAATTCTCTATCAATCATGCTAATTTTTATTTTCATATCATCATCCTTCTCTTATTTAATATATGTGATGCTTGTTTATAGGTAATAGTTATAATATTTATTAAAGTAAGAATTTAAAGACACTCATTATTTTTAACCCTTTTCCCTCAATCCTTTCTCTGGAAGCTCAGGTTAATACCGAGAAAGAATTCATTGCTTTTTCTCGCGATAAAAAGTAAGCATTAGATAAAGGTAATTAAAGAATCCTTAAATCCATCCGGTTTTTCATATCCGAGCAAGTTTAGGATCGTGGCTGCAATGTTTCCTAAATCAGGTCTATCAATTCTTTCATTTATGATATATTCATTATTATAACCAGAGTCTACTATTGCAAGCATTACGGGATTTAAAGTATGAGCTGTTTCAAACCTACCCCTCATTTCTTCAATATTTCCGTGATCTGCTGTTATAATCGTGATGCCTTTTTTATTGCTGACCGAATCAACCACCTCTTTTACACATTGATCTACTGTTTCTGCAGCGATTATCGCAGCGTTAATATCCCCTGTATGACCAACCATATCACCATTGGCAAAATTAACCCGCAAGTATTTAAATTCATCAGAATTAATTGCTTTTTCCAATTCTTCTTTCACTTCAAATGCTTTCATTTTAGGGTTTGTTTTGATGGTTTCTGATGGATCAGACTTAATTTCAATGTATTTTTCAAGTTTTTCATCTATGTATCCATCTTTATTTCCATTATAAAAATAGGTAACATGACCATATTTATGGGTTTCCGCAATCGCGAATTGTTTTACCCCTTCATTACAAAGATATCGCGTTAAAGGATTCTGCATTCTTGGAGGATCGAGTAAAAAATTCCGTGGCACGTGTTCTTTCTCATCATATTGTAATATGCCATAAAAATCAACTTGAGGATCGCATCTTTTCATGAACTCATTGAAATGTGCTTTTTCATCAAATGCTTTAGAAATTTGAATTGCTCTATCCCCCCGATAATTGAAACACAAAACACCATCTCCATTTTCCATTACCCCTATGGGATGCTTATTTTCATCAACAATGACGAAAGAAGGCAGATATTGGTCTGTGAGGTTAGAATCCATGCTGCGCGCACGTTTAACTGCCTCCCTGGTAGAAATAAAAAATCCCTCATAATTGGGAAATATCTCGGGAATGCCACAAACATGTGCTTCCCATCCTCTCTGGACAACCCCCCAATCGGAATTATATCGGTCCATAGTCACCCTCATCCTTCCACCACCTGAAGCAATTCGATAATCAAATCCCTGGGCAAGATTTATTGCATCCAATTCCTTTTCAAGGTCATCAACATATTTCAATGCGGATTTTGGAGGAACGTCTCTTCCATCAAATAACACGTGTATTCGCACCCTTTCAACACCTGAATCCTTAAGACCATATAATAAGCCAAAAAGGTGTGAAATATGGCTATGTACATACCCATCAGATAAAAGACCGATAAGGTGGAAAGTTTTTTTATTGGAAGTAATAGGGCTAACGAAATTCTCCCATTTTTGAAATTTAAATAAAGATTTAGATTCGATAGCTTCTCTCGTTAGAGCTGCCCTTTGTTTCACTACATTGCCGGCACCTATTGCATTGTGTCCGACTTCTGAATTGCCCATCTCATCATCAGTCGGTAACCCCACGGCAGTCCCGTGAGCCTTTAATTGAACGTATAATTTTTTCTTTGGCCATTCGGATTGAATTATGTCTAAAAAGGGAGTTTTTGCCAAGTAAAAGGCATTTGTATCATTATTCTCGCATATCCCAATTCCATCCATTATGATTAAAACAAGAGGTCCTTTTCTTCCGGAAAAATTTTCGAGTTTTTTAAGGGTGAGATCATCCATTTAAAATCCTTACATTATATTTCATTTTTTGAATATTTTATAATAGATCATGTTTGAATATATAATCTTGTTTTAAAATTTAAAGAAGGTTACTTTTAAAATGGTTAAAAACCAAAATCATCATTTTAACTTAACAATAATTTATTATAAAAATCCAATAGAATTTATC
>DXJM01000152.1 GCA_019057355.1 Promethearchaeota archaeon
ATTATAAGTGTTATAATTGTTATAAACAATTTTTCACGTTAATAAATGTAGGGTAAACTCAAAAAAAGAAAAATTGATGTTAATTGAGAGCACTCATTTTAGAAGGGAAATACAATCAAGATTGTATTTTATTGAAAAAAGTTACAACTATTGAAAAAAGATTTAGGAAGAATTGACGTATAGTCTCAAAGTTTGAGGGTTTTCCCAAATTCTGATAGATAAGTTCTAGTAACACTTTTTGGGAAAACCCCCCTCAAGTCCCTTCATTTTATTATCACGTTGTAAACATTAAGCCAGCCATATATACCATTTAGATTTTTTACCTTTTTAATTGAAATACTTCCTTCCTTTTCTAATGCTACCATAATTTTACGCATCCCACTTATTCCAATTGGACCACGCTCTCCTATATAAGTATAATTAAAAATGGTAAGACAGTCATTAATCGTGTTATTTGGTCTATTTCTTAATTTATCATAGAATTTCTTGTATTCATCTCGCTTCCATTTAGGTATTTTAATCCTCATATTAAATTTTCTATGAAATACTTTTGTAATCAAAACCAAATGTTTTTCATCCCTATGGATAAAAGTTCTCAATCGTTCCGCAACTTGCCAGATTTGATCTTCACAATAAATTTCTTCCAATCTTTGTCGAATTTGAATTATCTTTAAAGGATCCTTCTTATAATGAGGATTATTTCTCAAAATATGGTTCAGCATAACTTCAATCGCTCTTTTTGGAATGCCGGGAGCACCAAATATGATTAATACATCATGGTTTTCGTATTTGTTTTTCCCATCTACATGATAAAAATAATCAAAGTCAATGTCAATTAATTGTCCATTAGATTCTCGGTCAGGATTCTGCTTTTTTGCCCATTTTTTTAATCTCTTTTTTATTTCAGCGTTGAACTCTTTAAATGAAACGATTAGGATCTTTTTTTTTGGAAAATTTGTAATGGAATTTTTTAGATAATTCATTGCCCGTTCGAAACATATTGTATATTTTCTATATCCTCTAATGAACATATATTTCGGATATTTTGCATTCGTTTTGCTAGTTATTGACTTAAAATGACATCTAATATTGGGATTGGGCATAACATCAACATCATTTTTTAGTTCGGGTAAAAATAATTCGAAATCGTCTTTCCTCAAGACTGAAGATGCAATTAGTATCTTTTTAGCTTTTTTGAAAATTTCCGTGATTTCTCGCGTGCGATTAATGCTATAACTGAAATGTTGAGAACGAGTAAAAATTTGAATATTTTTGACATATTCTTTGTTTTTTTTATACTCATAAACATCTTCGAAAATTTTCAATAAATCAGGCATTATATTAATTGTTTGCCTTCCAATTACGATGGAATTATCTTTTAAAACATCACTAACATCATCATTCCAATCTATGAATGATTTAAATTCATATTTTCCAATGAGTTCTTCAAAACTTGCAATAATTTCATTTTCTTTATGCTTGACCATTTTATAGTTCCTATTATTGAATAATTCAAGAAGTCTTTTAATATCGTCCCACATGCCATTTTGATTAAGTTTATCATGTAAATTATGACTATTAATGAGTTCATCAATGAATTCAATGTAATTATTAATTTTAACTTTATTATCAAAAGTAACTTGTTCATATAATATCCTAAATATATCCTCGTCAATCACAATTAAAACCTTCAAGTCTTTATAACGTTCTAATAGATTCTTGATGATATCGGTACGGAGATAAGACTTCACTAAAATTATGTGCAAAGGTCCAAAAATCTCTATGTATTTTTCATTTAATTTTTCGAAAAGTGCATTTTTGTTAATCAAATAATTGCAATCATCCTTTTCGGAACAATTCTCGCAAATATCTTTTTTTACGAATTGATTCTTAATTTTGGTAAATATAGAATCATTATGCAAGTTACACAAGTAATTTGGAGCAAATGGTGCCTTGATATTAAAAAAACACCTCTTCAAAAAATTATTTAATTCATGAGTTTTAGAACAAAGTGTAATGCAGTTATGATAGTATCGTTTCGCCAAAATATTCCAAAAAGTTTGAGTACTTTCATAATCATCATTAACCAACTCTATTATCAAATCGTGGTTATTATTACCATAATCCCCAGCAAAAGTAGATTTCCCCGCTCCTGGTGATGCGTTATCAATTATTATTTTTTTATTAGATTTTTTTAGAAACTCATCTTTTTTTTTATTATTATTTTCAATTTCTTTAAAGATTTTTGAAACTATCATTTTTACACCTCTTTTATATTAGTTAATTTATCTGTGTTTGACCTAAGAATGTCAATATTTCGAAATACGTTCTTATTTATGATATCATGATTCAATTCTGCATTTCCTTTGCCATTCTTCATAAAAAAGCTTATATTATCATAGTTATCATCTATAATGTTCTCAAGAAAGTGTGTTAATTCCGTCCCTGATGGTGAATTACCAATAGTGGTGTTTTTAATTGAAATTTTTAAAACTTTAAATCCTATTTTATTAAATTTTTCAATTTCCTGAATAGAAACATCAAGATTTTGAATTTTATTTCTTGGTTGCTGATAATCTTTATTCGAAAAATCAGCTTTTTTTTTGTTAAAATCTTCATCATTTTCTTTAATTTTCATTTTTATTCCTCCTTTGAAAAAAGAAAAGGCAGGAAAATGCGAAGATTTTTATACTTGCATTATTATAAATATAGTGACGACTATATTTACTCCAATCTTTCCTTTTTTCCTTTTTTTTTAATTTTTAATTTATTATATTCACGTCTATTTTTC
>DXJM01000521.1 GCA_019057355.1 Promethearchaeota archaeon
GGAAATTAAAGGTATTATATAAAACAATCTAATAATTAAAGTAAATAGGATTAAATTAAAACCAAATAGTGACTAAAAGAGATTTAATATCCATCATACACGATAATCATTTTGGTTCGAGCTTCATTTTTCATTTTTTCTTTATAAGTTTCGATATTACAGGAAGGTCATGAATTCAATTTCTCAAGAAAATTTCTTATCTAAAATTACCAAAGGTAAGGTGAACGTGAAACGTCTGAATTAGATCAAGTCAAGGGAATCAACGCCCGGCAGGTCAAGCTCCTTCAGGAAAATGGAGTGAGCACGGCTGAAGCCTTGGCAATGTCCCCTGCCTCGTTTGTTGCCGAAATAGATGGATTAGGAGAAAAAACGGCAAAAAAGCTCATCTGGAACGCCCGAGATGCCTTGGGGATGACTGATTTTACCGCTGCTGCCGAGATCAATGAGAATGTCGAGACAATTACCACTGGTTCGCAAGGTTTGGACCATATCTTGGGAGGAGGGGTGCAGACAGGAAAATTAACCGAAGTGTTCGGGCCATTCAAGTCGGGGAAGACCAATTTGGCGCATACGATCGCGGTCACGATCCAGCTTCCCAAGAGCATGGGAGGACTGGATAGTTCGGTGGCATACGTGGACACGGAAAACACGTTTTCAAAAGAAAAAATCAAGCGAATTGCAACGCGTTTCGGTCTTGATCCCTTGAAAGTGCTTTCAAGATTATATCATTCAAGGATCTACAGTTCTGACCACCAATCGCAAATGATTCAAAAAACGGAGAACCTCTGCAAGACGCGGAACGTGAGGCTCATCATCGTGGATAGCCTCATGGCTTTAATGCGCAACGAATACGTGGGCATCGGCATGCTCGCCCGGCGCCAGCAGGTGCTCAATAACATGATCCACGGGTTATCGCGAATTGCGGAGACCTATAATTGTGCCGTCCTACTCACCAACCAGGTCGCGACCAAGATGATGGGCATGTTCGCGGCGGATGACGCCATCGGAGGAAACATCGTGGCGCATGGCTGCCATTTCAGGGTGATGTTCAAGACCAAGGGCTTTTCATCCAATAACTCCTTGAAGCGCAGGGGCGTAATCGTCGATGCTCCCGACCTTCCTCCGGAAGAATGCGAGTTTTATATCACCTCCGCGGGCATTGCCGACACCGATCAGGTCGAATTGCACGTTGGCAATGCTAAAATCGGAGTTCTTGATATTGAAACCCTGTATGAAGAGACGGGAATAGGAGCGGGAGATGATGGTGATGATGGTGACTCTGATGATGTACCTAGCACGGCATCGCTCACGAGCGTGAAGGGCATTGGAAAGGGCACCGCAGAACATTTCGCCAAGCAGGGAATAAAGTCCATCGAGAACCTTCTTGCCGCCCAACCAGAAGATCTTGCCTCCAAGATTCCCGGAGTCTCCTCGAAAAAGATACGCGACATGCAGCAGCATGCAAGGACCTTAATCAGTTCTTAATTTTTTTTCATTCTTTTTTTTCTTTCTTTATCAACGATTAATGGAGATGTTAACTGAGAAATTTCGAATCCCATTCCAAGTGTTATTCATGATAATAATTACGTGATAAAAAATAATTTACGGAGTTTATTCACTCTCCATAAAAATAATGATTAGGCATGATTGTTTTATAAAATAAATAGAATTATATAGAAAGAAAAGAAAAAAAATAATAAAATTAAGGAGAATTGGATCCCCTTCGCCTGGTCGCGACTACTCCGATGGCAATGAACGTTGCCGCTCCAATTGCAATCAAGGTTAGCGTCGAAAGTTCCAAGGGTATCGTAAATTTCAGCGTGGAAGCCTCCCTTCCATCTTCGGTGGTGTTATTCTCATCGATCCCCCCACTAATGTCATGATCGAAAATGATGGCGAAAGCAATGTTCACGGGATTCTCGTCGTAGTGGATGGTGAGGTTGCTCATGTATGGTCCGCCCCGAGCCGTTCCAAAGGAATACAGGGAAACCTCACCAATCGGCTTGAGCGGGTCATGTCGCCAGTTCACGTCAAACAGGAGGGCTTGATCCACGTCCATCATGGAATACTCGTAACATACGATTATGTGGGAAATGGCGCCTGTTATGGGCGATACTCGGGCAAAATAAAGCGTGTAAGCCGCGTCCGCCTCGAGCACCACGTTCTTGATGAGAGGAAGGGATTGTTCAAACTTTGCCACGCCATATTGCTTGATATTTTGCGCATCTTGCCATGAAAACACGTCATGAAGGCATTTCACGCTTTCTTCTACTTTCACGTGCATGTTCAAGGTGTAGTCCAGGTCTAATTCGAATAAAATATCGTGCGATCCCCCCAGGGCCGCTCCAAAAGGAAAGTACCGCATCCCGTCTCCTTGGCTGAAATAATCGTCGTAATACGCATCATAAATGCTTCCTTCGGGGTCGATCAGGGTAATGGTGAGGTTGCACTCGTGGGGCGTGACTATCTTGAAATACACGTAATAGGTGTAGTGCGCCTTGAAGGGAAGGCCTTCCAACAGCTTCCAGCCCTGCCCCGGGCTAAAACTGTAGACCTTGTCAATGAGGGTGATATCGCTTGTTCTGGGCAATGGATCATTTCGATCCTCAATAGCGAGTTCTAAAGAAATCATGGATGCGAAAATGGGCATAGATACCAAGACAATGACAATGAGCATCGTAATTGAAAGGATAAATTTCTTGTTAATAACCGTTCACCTCCAGTTCCGTGAATTCCTCTATCAATTCATTTATCGGTGTGCATTTTTCAAAATGAGTACAAGAAAAGCACGGCTGGTCGGACCAAAAATAAGCTTTGGTACCTTTCTTGGAAACTATCAAGATGGGAAATCTTCGCAAGGGGCAGGTCAGGATGGAATTGCTGAGCAATCCACTTCTTGGCAAGGGATATAACGGTCCGCAACCCTCGCACTTGGCAAAACGCTTGTACTGGCTAGTCTTGTAGATGTAAATCGGGAAGTCGCACTTGGGACACGTGCCAATTTCGTCCAGTTGTTTCATGTTACATATATCACGTTATATATCATTTTTACTGGTGATAGTTAGCATGATTATAAAAAGAAAAAAATAGAGAGATAGTTTTTTGTTTATAAGCATCCATCTTTATTTCATGGCATCATGATGTTCCTCATTTCAAGTTATTTTGATGGGTTAGCAAGTGGAATTGAATACTTAATAGCCCTCGGGTCAATCATCGGCGTTCTCGGATTTGTCTTTAGCCTCATCTTGTTCATCATCGGCAGCGATCGACACCGAAAGGAACTGCTCTTGATCATGATCGCCTGCATTGTCTTGATGGCGGCGTGCGGAATCCAGACAGGAATCAATTACTTTCACTTGAACATTTAAGGCGTTAACAAGAAAAAAAAAGAATAATACATATTTTTTTATTAATGCGAACCCATTCGATTACGATCGGCGCATTTAGTGATATCCGCCCCCTCCCGAGGAGCCCGCGCTCTCGCTCGAGAAAAAGATGTCAATCAAGGCAAAGGGTGCTCCCGTAAGCCAACTTCCGACCCAGATCATTATCCCGCCAACAATGAGCCATTCCATCCAGTGACTGGAGCGCATCAGGCAGCCAATAAAGCCGAACGCGACCATAAACCCTCCGATGGTCAGGATCCAGGTACCTGCCACGTTCATCACTGTTTTTAAAATGCTACTCGTCTGGTAGCGCAGGTTCGCCCCGAAAAAAGGCATGTAGACTGCTATAAACACCAGAATCCCGACGAGGATCCATTGAAACAGCGTGGACCTGTCTTTTTTTTTCCCGATGATCATGAACTTTTCTTCGTTTTTTGCCATGCTTTTTTTCACTCGTGTAATGTCATTTCTATGTCCTTCTTCTCCCTTGCATGTATTTAAAGAAAAAAACAAGGAGTGCCCGGAACCTTTTTATTTATATACCTTCGATCAAATGTCCTTTCAGCAGTTCATGCATTAATGAGAGATGTCTTTTTAGATTCTCCTGAGCGTGCTTGCTGGTGATAGATCCCATGACGCGAATCAATGATGAACTTGAAGATGAATGGCACTGCCCCCACTGTAAGGGGAATGATTTGGTGGATTATGGCGATAATTTTGATTGTATCAAGTGCCAGTTAGAATTCAATAAGGATGACGTGAAACAGCTTGACAAAGATGAGGTGCTCTCGCTCCAGGAAAAAAAATCATTGCGCCTGTTCTTTTGGTCAGCATGCTTTTGACCACCATTCACGGGTAATGATTTCCGATCAGCGCATCCATTCAATCAAATATTATTTAAGGGGAAGGTGTATATATACTATCTATCCTTACTACAAAAAACCAAAAAAGCACTCGATAATGCCCGAAACCTCATCTCGACCATTGCGATGCCCACGCTGTAAGGGGAATGATTTGATGGATTATGGCGAGAGTTTCGATTGTAAGACCTGCCGTTTGGAGTTTGAAAAGGAAGACTTATTGTTATACGATGAGGATGATGTTCTTTCCGTGGAAGAAAAATCGAAGATTATCAAGGGATTGAAAAAGCAATGAGAATATTGGCATCTTAGGATTTTAATAATATCTACCCACCTTTTTGATTACCTTACTATTACATGCGAGTACCCAATAATCGTTATTGAACAATAAAATCAAACAAATAAATAAATGATGGCCCGATGATAAAATATAATTGGACATGTAAGAACAGATATGGTTTTATTATTTCAAGCATTTCTCAAATAGAGAAAATAAACGTGAGAAATATCTTTCTAATGGTGGTGATTAGTAATTGATCATGATAGCTATTTCCATTTTGAAATAAATGCTTCAAAGAAGCAAGGCTGATTTCTTTTGAAAAGTAACTTGTCAACCACCCGAAAATGTTGATTTTAGGAGATGGGGTGAATGATGAATTCATGTTTTTTCTTTAAATTTCCTTGATCTTATGTTGCCTTCATGGGAGTAAAATTAGGCGAACTTGTCCACGCAAGGACAACGGATATAGCGAATCTCCAAGGCAGGATCATCGCAATCGATGCTCCGAACATCATCAATGCCGTGTTTAACATATCGTGGAGGTCCATGAACCCAAACGACCCCGCCATCATCAGGGATAGAACCCAGCGACCGATCTCGCACCTGTACGGGCTCTTGTATAGGGTGCTTTTTTACTATTCCAACACGATATTGCCCATTTTTTGTTTTGACGGGCGTGATTCCGACCTGAAACGGGTCATCACCAAGGATCTATTGAACGATATCCTATATACGAGGAAGCGGTATGAAAATGCCATGAATTCAGGAAATTTTGAATTGGCAAGAAGAATTGCGCTCGACCAGGATTATTTCTGGCCCACTATCATGAAAGAATCCAAGGACCTACTCAATACAATAGGCATTCCCGTTATCGAAGCGCCGGCAGCGGCAGAGGCTCAATGTGCCCACCTCGTCAAGGATGGGATTGCGTGGTGTTCCAATTCTCAAGATTACGATTCCCTGCTCTTCGGTTGCCCGCGAACCCTCCAGAACCTTTCAAAATCACGCAGGAGAAAGCAGCGTGGCAGGTGGACTTTCGAGAAGATCGTCCCTCAAATCATCGACCTGAATGCCAACCTGAAAAGGTTGGAAATAAATCACTTCCAGCTGGTCGACATGGCGCTGCTCATCGGGAGCGATTATTTTCCCGGGATAAAAGGCATAGGTCCAATAACCGCATTAAGCATGATAAAAAAGCATGGCCGGGTGGAACGTGTGATTGTGAAAGAGAGAAAGTGTTATGATTTTTCTCCGTTGACTGCTGAAATCATAGCCGAGGTGCGCAAGATATTTCTCCTTCCCGAGACGATCTCTCCTCCTGATTCGCTTCATTGGAGCCATCCCGACGAGTCCCATATCAAGCACTTGATGTGCGTGGATCATCACCTTAACGAACAGCGAGTGAGCGCTAGCATCGAAAAACTGGTAAAACATTATGAAACCTGCCAGAAAGCATTCAACAATCGAAACCATGCGAAGAGGTCATGTCAAAAAACGCTCAACGTCACATAGTAACCCTCCCTCTCTTCACGAGATATCGGGTTGTTACTCCAATTTGTCAGCCTTCTTTTTTTTCCTGCTTTTTTGTTTATAAAACTCCCTCATTCCATGATTATTTCCAAGTTCTCTATTCGGACATCAGGTTTACCTTTCGTACTTTTTTCTTTATATACAGAGAATTTATCCCCAATGCATTAACAACTACAAGGTCAAGATGTAAAATGATAAATACCATACCGAAATTATTGTATGAAAACGAGATTTCAGGCGTGCTTGATGACCTCAAGGTGCAATACGGGACGCTCACCCGAAAGGGCTACATATACGGGCTCATTGCCATCGATCAAGATGCCAAGATCATTGCTGTCGATTCTCGCTTTGATCGCAAGCTCAATTATTGGGATCTCAGTTCCATCGGAGCAGCTCTTTACGGAGTAGCCAGGCAAGGTCAGGATTTTTTCGAGGCGGATGCTTTAGAACAGGCGTCTATCATTTATAACAACATGATGCTCTACGTCAAGTCAATCGGCACCGTCTCGCTGAGCAATAGGGGCAACCGTGAGATTCTCATCGTGCTTCTCACCGACAAGGACGTGAACATCGGCGTGATTAACCTGCAAATGGGACGTTTTGCCCTGAAAATTAGACAGTTGATCCAGAAAAGCGGCTCCATCAAGAATACCCTCAAGATGAACGAGAGCGAGCTCAAGGAACACATCAAGAAGATGAAAAAGGACATTTTCAGCGACAAGATAGGCACGATTTCTTGAGGAGGTGAGCGGCACGAGCGTCAAATCTGATGAAATCGAAAAAAAAAGAAATGCGGCATCCTCCAAGAGTTCAATAAGAGGCAAGGGAGAGCAGTTAATCCAGTTCAAGATCGTTTATTGGGGTCCTGGGGAGTCAGGCAAGACTACTAATTTTTTTCGCTTGAGAGAAAAATTTGGCCTTACCACGATCAGCAAGGGTTTTTCCATCGAAACCACCGATGGAAGGACTCTATGGCAAGATTCCCTGTTCTTGTCGTTTGATTTCACGTTTGCCGGACAGTACTACAAGATCATCATCCAAGTAGTCACCTGCACGGGACAGGAACGATTTCTCTCTACCAGGGAATATGTCTTGGATGGTGCCGATGGGATCGTGTTCGTCGGCGATTCGAATGCCGAAAAAATGGAGCAGAACAAGCGAAGCTTCCGCGAGCTCGTCAGTTTCTCCAACGAAAAGCAAGTACCCTTCGTCATCCAGCTCAACAAGAGAGATTTAGAAGGCGCCGTCAGGATGGACGAGTTCAAGAAGCAATTGGGGCTGCCACCTGATGTCCAGTATCCCGATGGCAGCTTGGTGGTCTATCCCGCGAATGCCCTGAAGGGAGATAACATCGTGCCCTGCTTTGAGGATCTTATGATCGAGGTCATTTACGGGTATTTTAAAGACCAATGTAACTCAACATAGCGCATTTTTTTTTTACGCATTATTATCACGGAATGGGAGGCGAGAGACGTTGGACGTGGGATGGGATTTCATGCGACCGGAATTTTTAAGCATCTTGTTTTTTCAGCAAAAGAACCTGGTCATATTTCCCTACATGGACCTGAAACACCTCCACGCGTTAGAAACCTTCACGGTCGGGCATAACCTCATCGACATTGAATCGACAGCCCTTTATAATCTCAGGGAGATCATCGAAGGAGAGACCTTAATGTCCTACTCGCAAACTCCCAACGTATTTCTTATCTATAACCTGGATGGAACCAAGGTGAAGGAGATTATGGAACTCGAGGGCATTCGTTGCATTCTTAACGTGAACGAAAATGTCTCGCCTCTTGCCAGTGGACATCGGTTCATCTTTTATAACAAGAAGACCAAAACATTTCTGAACCACGAGGTCAAGAACGGCGACCTGGAATTCGAAACGCAGTTGATCGAGTCATCCAGGAATCGAGACGTCCTGTTCGATGCCCTCCAGAGAATAAAAGCTTCCGCTACCTGCATCTTCAAGGAATATGTCGAGACGGGCACTCTGGACATTCTTCCGACCATTTTAAAGGACCATCCCCGGCAGCACTGGAACAAGATCCTTAACTTCGTGGAGACATTTTTTTCTATCACCCTTCCACCCATCGACCTGAAAAATGTACAAGCCGCGGAATCAAGACCACCCGGTCCCGTTGCCGAGATTTCGCCCTTTGCCCGTGAATACGAGCTTATCATCTCTCATGACAGGGACATCACCAAGGAATTTACCCTGACCCTTCACGATTACCGAGCCGAAAACGTTAACCCTGCTAACTTGGAGTTGGAAGAGCTCATCAATCCCCAGAAACTGCATGCCTACTTGCGCGCCCATCACTGGAAGGGCGGGATCCCCAAGGAATTCCTGCAAGAATGGATCAAGATGAAACGATCGAACATTCCCCTGACTCACGAACTGGAGGATGCTTTTTTTGCCCTGTTCTCCAAGCTGGGCATCTCGTTAGGGGATGCATGCGAGTTGTTGGGGGCTGATCGAGGAATTCAAGTTAGTCCCGTTCTTAAAGTGCGCGTGATAAAGGGAAGCCCTCCTCGACAGGAAGTGCACCCCTTAGATTTCCAGCAACTTTCTGCCGCCATCTCGGACATTCTAAATGACATCGAAAAAAAATTAATCGGAACCACGGTAAGGCACGCCAAGGTTATCAACGGGGCGAGCATCAAGGATTTTTTGGGATTCAAGAATGATCTGTCGAGCATCATAAATTATATCGAAAACTCCATCGGCCACTATTCAAAAAGCTCTCTAAAATAAGACCTTCGTGACATAGATCGCGTTTAAATAGTTTAAATACAATAAAAAATTACCATGCTTAAAGAAATGCTCGTGAAAAAGACTCTCCAGAAAAGTGGAAGAAAAAAGGCATCATTGTCTCCGATTCAATACCTATTTTAATGTTCCCCGTTTCATCACGCTTTAGAGAGGATGAGGTCATTTTTTTTTAGCACCCACTCGTCGATGAGGAATTCTTGCTCCGCCAGCCTCCCCCCATCGTATTCGGAATGAATGGTTGATTTCGGTATCCAGGACTCCTTGCCACCTCGGAACTGGATCATGACGGCTTTATCCGTTTCACCGGTCATGACGCCCTTGATCTTTAACTGAGCGTTTTTCCCCTCGACCCTCACTTCTTCCCCCCTCGTCCGAGATGATCGTTTTTGATCGGGGGATTCTTGCCCTTCTTTCTCGGTCATGGCGGGAGAAGGAAGCGTGGTGGCGTGGGCGATCTTTTCTTCAAACAAGTGGGCGATGAGGTATTTCATGATCTCTACTTGAGCTCCTGCAAGCGGCTTGAAATAGTCCCCGACCGCTACGATGAGCTTGACATCATCCCATTTAAAGGAGATGGTGGTTGTGATCTCCTCGCGCTTATGGAAGGTGGACCATTCCTTCAACCTTCCTTCCAACACGCTCTTGATCATCGCCATTTCCTCTAGCGAAATCTTGACCGTCTTTCCCTCCCCGCTTTTTAATTTTTCCCACGAGTCATCGGGTTTCTTTTTCACGCACTTGAAAAAAAAATGCGGTTGCGAGCGCGAACTGCTCGAGAGAATCAACCCCGTTTTCTGTCCGAAAAAGGAATAATCGTGTTTATCTGCCATAATAGGATTTCCTCACGCGTGATGTTTACACGTCTTTAACTATTTCTAGAATTCGTTCTATTTAAACAAAAAGACCACCTGATCTATTCTGGATTAGTGACTTTTTTTTCGATGAATCGATGAGAGGAGCATCCAGGGCGATTGTCTCGTTCTATGGACGTGATTCATCATGTCTTATCGGGTTATAAGGTACATGTAATGCTTTCTGAACACATTCTTGATAATTTGATTGATTTGCGTTTATTTTTTGTGAACCTCAACCATTAGACAGGAGATAAAAAAAGTTTTTCACAATGACCTAGAATTATTTGTTGTGAATTGAGCTTCTCAGCTTGAAATTCTTTCATCAATTCTAATTTACTCGTCCTCGAACAGGGATTGTAAAGGGTTTCAATCCTTGTATTGAGTATCATGATTTTATTCGCTTTAATTTCTTTTGAAGGACCACGTGCTTTCTTACCGGAACGCAATGGGGCATGATGGAACGGATTGCATCGGTGTTATTCACGCCCCGCGAATTGCCCGTCCACACGGTCGTGCCTTCAAAATAAGTCATCCCGAAAAGTCGGCACGTGAGCTGGCCGATGTTATTTAGCGCTGAAAACAGTCCCTTTCCCCTGAAGTTCTTTCTCACGATGGCCGTATCGACGTTCACTCTCGTAATTTTCTCGCCCTTCCACCGTTGGAACAAGTCCGGCAAGCCCAACAAGACACCCACTAAATTCCCGGTTCTTTTTTCGCATGCTATGGGCATCAAGGGCACAATGCGCTCGAGGTCGCACGATTCCCATGCTTCCAAGAATGCTTTAGAGGAGGAAAGATCCGTCAATTCGATGGTCGCATCCAATGAATCCTTGCTCGGGGGCATTTGTTCAAAAGCGTTTATGAATTCGCCAAATCGTCCCTCATAAGTATCGGGAAGAATGACTTGAAACGATTTCCTCGCGAGATCTTGCACTTCCTCGATCTTGCCTTTCAATTCCTTTATCGGAAGGTATTCGAAGCGAACGGTATCGTCCAGAGCCTTGCCTTTTTGCCACGTCCGAGCGGAAACCTTCAAGCAGGTATAGTAAGATTCTACTTCATATCCTAATTGCTTTAAGAGCGACACTTCTTTTTTCTCAGCGGAAGAAAAGCTAACACCATATAACATCGCCTCGTCAAATCCCGACACTTGAAATCCCAGCCCGCCTAGGCTTTTCGGAAAATTTACGCCACATCGCACATCATGAATCTTTTTTTGGAGGAAAAACGCCTCGCACTCGCTCATGAGCGATCGTAATACCGCGAGATCGCGTGCTGAAACCCAGCCTATAGCCCCGCTCTCCTTTCCATAACTGGTATAGGCTGGATGGACGTGACACGTAGCCATTGCCATTGGAACACCTTCCTCCCAGGCAATAAAGGTCTTTATCTTGTGATCCTCGCTTTTCGACGCCGACACGAGATAGTCCGCATATTCATCAACAATTCTCGACTTGAGAGCGTCATCGGGAACGTGCAAGGTCTCGTGGAATGCCTCTTTTATCTCGCGAGGGAACCGTGCCTCCTCCACCTTCACGAATCTTGAAAGTAACACTTCTTTTTATCACAACCCCTTATCGTTTTCCTTTCATAATTTCCAAGGTTATTTAAAGAAAAAAACGCATCCCACTATCCTTCATGCATTGGTTCTTTCCTTCTCGTTTTTTATTTAAATAGACCCATCCCTATAACGTGGTATCACCCCTTTTAACGATGAAAAATGGCGTTTCAGACCCTTGTTAATGATCATACCTTTTCTCGAGCCGACCTCGCGACCAAGTTCACGCAGGAGTACCTCGATAACTTTACCCCTATAAACGAAATGGACCCTCGTTCGGGAATGCTCTTTAATTGTAACATCCACGGGCGCCAGGGATCGAGAAAAATAAACCCGATCATCCGTCACGCGATAAGGAAAGACATTGATGACATCATTTTCACCTATCACGATGTTTATGGGGGATCGTATCCTTATAAAGAGATGGAAGACCGTGACGCGATAAATACAATGATTGGAAGAAAAGACGTGGAATGGTTCGTGCTTGTTCATCCCGAAACGGAAGAATTTTTGGGAAGTTTCACGTTTACCTTAGATTTCAAGCAGAAAAGGGGATATGCCCGCGGGCTGGTCGTGAAAAAAGGTTCTCCGGTGAATTCGACCTCTTGAAAGCCTGCATGGGCTGTTACCTGTTCAATTATAGCAAGTATCGGGGAAGAATTTTCCGCTGGTATTCGGAAAACCGCACCGCCCACGCGAAAGTGCAATACCTTACCCGGCATTGCGGGTTCCATCCCGTCGCGTTTTTTCCCAACAAGGATGTCTTTTACGGGAAGCCAGAGTCCGATATCCTGGCGCTCTGTTACGATTTGAGGGCACTTTCCGACCTCCGATCCCCCAAGGTTCCGCGCCTGATTCCTGAAGCAGGAATGCCGTTTCTTCATGCCGACAGGATATATCATTTAGGTGAATTTGACGTGCCTGGGTCTCTTCCGGCACTGGATTTTAACAAGGTAGGCGATATGATTTCCCGGTTCAGGGTGAGGGTTTCCAAGGATGCGTTCGGATATAAGCACTACACGATGTGCATTGAAGGGAGCGATTCACGCCTGTCGTTCGTGCATTCGCCTCAAGTTCACAACATTGAAAAGATCACCTATAGTGTTGCCGACCACAACCAGCTTTTCATGCTCGCCCGTGAGCTTGTTCGCTACTCATTTCGCTTGGGAGTCCGATATCTTGAGGTATTCGTAAGCGCGTACATGCCCGAACATCAAAAAATATTCTTGGACTTAGGACTCGTCCCCCGCGGCTACGTTCCCAGCTGGACGTATAACGTGGAGAAAGGATATTTTGA
Source organism: Promethearchaeota archaeon (assembly GCA_019057355.1). GTDB lineage: Archaea > Asgardarchaeota > Lokiarchaeia > Sigyniarchaeales > SOKP01 > FT1-020. The sequence continues at coordinate 12,542 of DXJM01000521.1, forward strand.
GGATTGCATCGTGTTCAACTACTTTCACGGGAATATTGACCCAGATATCCAGTTATTGGACGAGGAGAGAGAGTTAGTGCGATGCCTTGATCTCGGAACGGGAGGACCTGCAAAAAAAGGGGCATCAAGGCACTTGTGGTAATAACGAAACGTTCGTTTTGAAGATGCACGATTTCCCGATCTTGATCATTTTTTTCACGCGCGAGTACCTATTTGAGTATCGGGATGAGAGCACTCCCAGCGATCCTTAATCCGTAACTGTTTTTCTCTTTTTAGATAGAAGTACTTGGGTCAAGCACGCTTTTTTGTTTAAATAGATCGGCATGAAGTAATGCCATTAAAGATTGCATCACATCTCCTCCCTGACCGACCACTCTCTTGAAAAAGGTCGATCAATTCACCTTCATTCGATCTCAGGTTTTAATTTTTTTTTATCAACCTTGGGAAGGAGATGTGGCATCTTTTTTCTTTTTTTTTCCCTTTAAAAATTTTTTCGCTGTTGAATGTTAACTATTAATGCTCACATCTCCGGTATCTTCAATTCATTACGATTAAAATTGCTTTTACAACGTCATTTTAGCTTCGCGATTTCGATCTCGTTTTCAGCAATGTAGGGATGGATCGATCCTTGTTTTGTCCTTTAAAAATAATCGTGATGATCAAAGGGTAAGACATTCAAGTCATGAGAATAGAGGTGCTAAATGGAAAGACACGTATGCGAAATATTGATCCACCTGCCTGATATGAAATCTTATACCTTTTCTATTGGGTCTCGATTTATAGTAACATATACATGGCATCACGGTAAAAGAGCTTAGCAAATTTTTCTTTCTAAAAAATCCTTATTGATAACCATTTTATAATTTTTTTATATTTATCGAGCAGGTGGCAAGCCCCATCATTGAAGGTATGAACGATCAAACGAGGGGGTCATCGGGGGAGATAAGAGGAAAGTCATTAGAAAAGGAAATAAGCTTCTTTTTCAAAGAAAGAGGAATGGGAAATTTCGAGGAATGGAGCAATTCCAAGAAGAAATTCCACGTTGCTCGATTTCAGGCTCTCATGTACGAAATGGCTGCCAAAGCGAACATCGATCTCAATGGCATCATCACGAAACTCGATGCCGCTCAAAGAATAAAGGGAGTCCCCACCATCGTGAAGATGTTTGGGTGCATTGTCCGTATGATGAAAGTCCATGCCTTAAAAAGATAGGTTTTTATGTCATGGTATTATTCAAAACACTTTTATATTACCATTACTTATCAATAATTGAAATTATGAATAATTATTAAAAATCATAAATTAATTCTAATTTAAAAATCAATAATAATTACAAGCAGGTTTTTAAAAAAAATGAAATATGCTATAAGTACCGACTCTGGTCAAGTATGTCCTCATTTTGGGCGTGCTCCTGAATTCACAATAGTAACCATAGAAGATGGGAAAGTGAAGGAAAAGCTTGTCATTGGCAATCCAGGGCATACGGTGGGAAGCATTCCCAAACTTATTAAAGACCATGGGGCACACTGTATGATCACGGGTGGAATGGGTCATAGAGCCGTTGAATTCTTCCAAGGGTATGGAATTGATGTTATAATGGGGGTAAACGGTGATATTGACGAGGTGATCGATCAAATCCTTAATGGTACGTTAAAAGGTGGTGAAAGCACCTGCACTCCAGGAGGGGGTAAAGGATATGGGGTGGAAAAGATTCATACTGATGCTGATGATGGTGGGCATCATCATGATCATGATTATTAGGTGATCTAAAAAAATGTTAAAATGCAATGAAACATCATTTAATCACATGAATCAAATAAATAGAATTATTGGAATACCTTCGGTTGGTCCAGAATTATCCGATACTATTTCAGCACACTTTGGACATTGTGAATATTTTATTGGAATTAAAGTCAATGAAAAGAATAACTTAGAGAAAGCATTCACGCTACAAAATGAAGGGCATTCGGGTTGCATGGAACCGGTGATAAACATGAAAGAGCGAAACGTCACTGACATGATTGTTGGTGGTATTGGAGGTCGTCCATACATGGGTTTTATACAAATGGGGATTAATCTTTATCAAGGAGTACAAGGAAGCCTGAGAGCAAACGTGGAATTATTGTTAGAAGGAAAGTTAAAACCATTAGGTGGTCCAAGTTGTGGAGATCAATCTGAAAGGGCTTATGTTCATTAATTAATCCGAAATTAATGAAAAAACAAGAAGTAATCAAAATAAGAAGAAATCGTGAAGAAACATGCCAAGTTTTAAGGAAACATATGAAGCAATCAAGGCTGATTGGAATGCTGGAGAAAAAAATTTCAATGTAGAATGTGAAATGCTTTCGGAAGGCATGCAAGTGAAGTGCTCTATGGGGAATCCTGGAGGAGAGCCATTTGAACTATTAATTGACGCTCCTGGAGGATTAGATGGAACTAATAAAGGGCCTTCTCCATTGTTGGTGATTTTATCATCTATAGGCGCTTGTATCATAGCTGTAACGAAATTTTGGGCGAAGATAATGGACATAAATATAGAAGAATTAAAGGTCTTTTCTCGTGGACATATTAATTTAGGTGCTATATTTGGAGTCGATGATTCTAAGCTTGCAGGCTATGATAACCTTGAACCTGTCGTGAGGATAAAAGCAGATGCACCTGAAGAAAAAATTAACGAGTTAATGGATAAGGTGTTTTCACATTGTCCAATCATCACCAATATGAACGGTGCATCCCCGATCAAGCCAAAATTGCAGATTAAATCGTAATTTAAAATCAAACATAGTAATTTTTATATATTTATTTTTTTTTTTTAAGAGGTAAAAAAATGCAAGAAAATATTACTCCTGAAGATAAAAAGAAGAAAATTGAGAAAAGAGAAGAAGAAATCAGAAAAAATCTTCAAAAGATCAAGCATAAATTAGTGGTCATTTCTGGTAAAGGTGGGGTGGGTAAAACCACGGTTGCGGTAAATCTTGCAATTAGTTTAGCCAGTATAGGTTTTAAAGTAGGAATTCTGGATGTGGACATAACCGGACCAAATGTCCTCAAGATGTTGGGTGTAAATCCCGAGGTAAAACCCATGGTTGATCCTGATAGTGAAAAATTTTATCCGGTAAATGGTCCTTTAAATATAAAAGTAATGAGCATGGCATTTTTATTGGCAAGTCAAGATACTCCCGTAGTATGGAGGGGTCCCATGAAAATGACCGCGGTTAGACAATTTTTAGGTGATGTAGAATGGGGCGATCTTGAGTATTTAGTCTGTGATTTGCCTCCAGGAACCTCAGATGAGACCTTAGATATTTTACAATTAATCCCCGATGAAAATGTAATAATAGTTTCAACTCCTCAAGAAGTTGCTTTAATGGACGCACGTAAAACGATTAACATGACACAAATGATGAAAAGAAACGTTTTGGGAATAATTGAAAACATGTCTGGATTCACGTGTTCTAAATGTGGATTTTACATCGAAATTTTTGGGAGTGGAGGTGCTGAAAAAGCAGCTGAAGATTTTGGTGTTAAATTATTAGGGAAAATTCCATTTGAGATAGAGATAGGGGCGCAAGGTGATAAAGGTGTTCCCTTTTCTATAAAATATCCTGATTCTGAGAGTTCAAAAGCCTTTAAAGGCATAATTAACGTTATTCAAGAAATTTTAGATTAAATTAATGAATAAAAAAGAAGTGCGTGAAAGAGAGAGAATGAAAAAGGATCCTTTTGATGAGTTTGTTGATAACTTGCAGCAAGAAATAATCGATAAAGAAGTAGAAAAATACAATGAGTATATTGTAGAATTATTTCATAATCCGAAAAATTGGGGGAAACCTCCAGAAGAAGAAATATCTGTTGCTCAAACCTATTTAGGACCTTGTGGGGACACGATGCATTTTTTCTTAAAAATTGCTGGAGATATCATAGAAGATGCTCATTTTATAACAGATGGTTGCGGTGCTTCAGTTGCGACAGCAAGCCAAACAACTCTCCTTATAAAAGGTAAATCAATAGAACATGCTAAAAGTTTAAAGCCGGAAGATATTGATGATGCTCTTAGGGGCTTGCCTGAAGATCATAAACATTGTGCGGAATTAGCTGTAAGGACGTTAAGACGCGCGCTTGAACAGTATGAAAGCAATAAATAAATCAATAAATAAAACAATAAATAATAAAAAAGCAAACAAATGAGGTAGAATGAAAAAATGGTTATAGTAGCTATTCCTTCAAGTGGAGAAGGTGGTTTGAATGAAACTATGAGTCAAAGATTTGGACGTTGTGCTAGCTTCACATTAGTGACTATAGAGGATAAAACGATAAAAGAAGTAAAAGGGGTGCCTAATAGCGCTTCCAATTCAATGGGTGGTGCCGGTATTCAGGCTGCCCAAATTATAGGAAATAATGGTGCCCGAGAAGTAATTGTTGGCTTTTTGGGGCCAAATGCCGTTGAATCCTTAAAAGCAATGAATTTAAAAGTACTTCAAGCACCAAATCAGCAATTTACTGTAAAAGAAGTAGTGGATTTATACTTGAAAGGAGAACTTCAAGAATTAGATTCTGCAAACGTTGGAGCCCATCATGGTATGGGTGGTGGAATGGGTATGGGTGGTGGAAGAGGCATGGGCGGCGGAAGGGGAAGGCAATTTTAGATTTATTAATATAAAATATAAAATACACCACAATCATGAGTAAACGTCCCAAAGTCATTACTATTACAGGAGGAAAAGGAGGTACCGGTAAAACGCTCTGTGCGGTGAACATTGCCACCATGTTTAAAAATGAAGGAAAGAATGTATTATTAATTGATGGTGATGTCGAGAATCCTAATACTTACTTGTTATTCGGTGGAACATTGGAGGATAAAAAGGAGGTGCCCTTTTTTAAGCCAACCATCCTCCAGGATAAATGCACTAAATGTGGTTTATGTGCTGAAAATTGTGCAACACACGCCCTGCTTCATATAAAAGATGGTTTTCCCATCCCTATTTTGAGTGTATGTTCTGGGTGCAAGTTGTGCTATAAAATTTGTCCCTCAGGAGCAATTGAAGCTGACCATAAAATAATTGGATGGAAGTACCAATCACGGGTAAATCACATCAGCTTGTTGATTGGTGAATTAAAACCATCAGAGGCACGTTCGGCAGCCGTTGTAGCATCTCTTTTACAAGATCTCGATAACATCTTTAAGAAAAATCCAGATAAATACGATGTCGTGATACTTGACACGGCACCTGGAGCTCATTGCGACGTGGAGTTGTTAATTGAAAAGTCAAATTTAGTAATACCCGTAACCGAACCCACAAAATTTGGACACTTAGACTTGTTAAGGATTATTGAATTGATAGAACTCTTAAATAAGCCATATAAAGCGATCGTGAATAGGTCTTCTTTATTGGGCTATCGAGACCAGTTTTTAAAAGAATTATCCGAAAATAGTATCGAAATATTGGGAGATATCCCCTTAGATGATGATGTTGTAAAGTCCTACTGTCAAGGAACTCCTCTAATGGACTCGGAAGGAGAATTTAATAAAAGCGGAGAAGCATATAAAGCATTTCACATTATTTTTCAAAATTTAAAAAACTGGATGAATGAAGAAAGCAATAATGGTGAGTAGAAAAATGGAAAGAAAGATTATAGCTATCATTTCTGGAAAGGGTGGCGTGGGAAAGACGTCTCTTGCAGCATCTTTAGCAAGTTTAGCTTCTAAAGAAAATGGCATTAACCCTATTATTTTGGATTGTGATGTTGATGCTCCAAACTTGGCATTAATTCTTCCAGCGAGATCAGAAAATGAAATAAATTCACTCGATACTTATACCACCTTGAAAGCGGAATTTATAGAAGACCTGTGCGTTCATTGCGAAAGATGTATAGAAGAGCATTTTTGCGAGTTTGAGGCGTTACGATGGGATGCGGAAAAAAAGATCCCGAAAATCGATTATCTAGCATGTGAAGGATGTGGGGCTTGCAAGGTGCTCTGTCCCGAACACGCTTTTAAAATCGATACGGTTAAAAGTGGAGAAATCATTTCTTATAAGACTAAAGAAGATAAAGCGTTTGTATATGGAAAAACGAAATTAGGAAGCACTACATCAGGTAAATTGGTGTCGGATATGAAAGAATTTGCTAAAAATTTACCTGAATTTGAAGAAAGTAAATTAGTTCTGATCGATGGTCCTCCGGGAATAGGATGTCCGGTGATAGCAACTGTTTCAGGTCTAGATTTTGTCGTTACCATAACAGAGCCTACTCCATCGGGCTTGCACGACCTGATCAGGGCAATTGAAGTGGTTCAGCAATTTAATATTCCTTTTGGAATAATCATAAACAAATCGGATTTAAAAAGCGGATTTCAAGATGGATTCAATGATTATATCCTTGAAACAGGCTTTAATGTTATCGGAAAAATCCCCTATGACATAAATATTCCTCGAGCAATGTCATTTGCAGAAAATGTTGTTGATTTTAACCCTGAATCAGAATCGAGCAAGGCAATAAAAGCAATTTACGAAAATTTAAAACAATTAATATGGTCTTAGCATTTAATTGAGATTAATTAAAATCATTTTATTAATCACCTTGAAAATTGGTCTATTGATAGCAATAAAATAATTTTAAATTGAAGAACATTCGACTGTTAAATGTAAATTTTTAAATATTAGACAGACTTTATTATATTTCATTGCAAGGAGTTCTTTCTTGGATGATAAGATTTTCTTTTTAGAACGTAATTAATAATGTTCGAAAAATTGATATTCATGGAATGGAATATTGGAAAAAAAGCACGGGAAATTGATTCCAAAAGCTTAAAAGAAAGACTAAAAGTGGAGAAACGTACTATTAAGAGAATTATAATTGCCTTTTGTTTCTATATACTGATAATGATCATACTAGCCTTTTTAGTATAATACTAAAGGAGGTAGACTCACTTGTTTATACTGATTCCCTTCATTATATTTATTACGTTTATTTTTGAATTTATGGATTCAGCTGCAGGTATGGGTTTTGGAACGGCAATAGCTCCTCTATTATTTATTCTTGGTTATACACCCTTACAAATAATACCCACGATTTTAATTTCAGAAGTAATGACTGGAGTAATTGATGCCTATTTTGATCATGAATTTGGAAACGCGATTTTTACTATTTATCCAATGAGTGATAGTACTAAACTCTCTCTATTTATTGGCAGTATTGGGAGCATTGCTATATTTATTTCGGTAATTTTTACCTTTACTTTAATACATTTATCCGAATCATTTATTAAAATATATGTCGCAATCTTAGTATTATTTATGGGTTTTGTTGCTATTATTAAAGCTACAAGAAAAGAAAAAGGACAAGTAGCCATCAAAAAAAAATTATTAATCGTTTTTTCTTTACTTGCGGGTTTTAATAAAGGAATAGGTGGTGGAGGTTATGGTCCTGTAATAACTCTAGGGCAGATTCATTCGGGAATTTATGAAAAAACGGCAACAGCAATCGTATCCTTTGCAGAAGCCATGGTATCTATCGTGGGGATCATCATGTATTGTATTATGGACATTTTAGAGAATTTTACTTTAAATATCGATTTTATCCTTTTACCGTCTATATTTACGGGGGGTTTTTTGGCAGCAATTACGACTCCTTATTTAGTGAGAATTATTCCCAATAAAATCTGGAAGTACGTGATTCCAACATATGCAACCTTTATAGGTGTCTACTTGATAATTAAGATTATTTTTCCTTGAATTACATTTCTTGATATCCACATAAATAAA
>DXJM01000153.1 GCA_019057355.1 Promethearchaeota archaeon
CTAATTATTTGGTCTTTATTTGTTACTACAAATACACCATTTTCAATTCTATTTCTTACCCATGGTTCAATACAAATATCGCTACAAGAAAACATGTGTAAAAATAAGGATCTTGAACTCGCAGATAATGATTTAGTATTATGAAAAAGATTAATATGGTCTGAACCCAGTGTATTTTGAAGTGGTGGAATTCCCCAACTATATGGATAATCACTTGTGTTAATAACTTGAGGGGAAATTCCGTAAGGAATCGAACTTTTAAACGCGGAATTACCCGTTGTTATTGCTTGAATAAAATTATGATCTGCTCCATATGGTAAATTCCCCCAGCTCGTATTTATATAATCTGTACGGTTTGATATATTTGAATAACTCGCACCTTCTATAATTGCTAGAGCTACAGGTCCACCATTAAGGTTTGAAACCGTCGAATCAAACACATCCGTTATATTATTCAAAGGAATATTTCTATTCCACCCGTTTATGGTCTTGAATCCTGTTTTATATTCATAACCGTGGATTTTATATAATTTCCTTGCGATTCCTGATGAACTTGTAAAATATTTTCCTTTTTTTGTTTTACATAATATATCAGGAGCATAAGATTTGAAAGGAGTATTAAAAGGGCCATGCTCGTGCTCTAAATCTGCAATAACCTCTAATTTTTCAATTCCATCAACATTATTTAAGCATTTTAATATATGATTTTCTTCTGTTGAAAATTTAGATGTTGGCTTGACCATTCTTTCACCTATTTTAAGAATTGGATTATTATTCCTACGCAATAATCCCTCCTTAATTATTTTATTAAAATATACACCTGCATATCCATCAAAGGATATGAAAGAATAATTAGGAAATTTTTCTAGTAAGTCAATTAAATCAACATACCCCGTAAAACTTGTAAGTTCTCCAGTTCCAATGACAAGAATTTTTAATAATTCTTTGTAAGTATCCTCGATATAATCAGAGAACCTTTTCAATTGAATTAAAATATTATCCACGGCCTTTTTTAAATCAGCATTGTTAAATTGGTCCAAATAATTAGCTTTAAGCATCGGATCAGCAAAAATAAAAAAAAAAAACTGAGAAGGAAATATTTCATTTATAGAAATAGTGGAATCGATAACCCAATCAGCATTTTTGGCGTCAAGATCTCCGGGATATAGGGAAATATTAAAATTTATAGGAATAACATTGCCTATTTTCGTATTTTTTAAAGGTAAAGGTTTTCCATCTTTTAAATAGAATGCACTCCTTCCATCAGGAGTAATTTGAAGGCACTCTCTTGAATCAATAGGTTCCTGTTGTTTGCCTTTTTCTTTCGCTATCATAATTTATCTCCTATAGAACAATATTAATTTTATTTTTACAATTTGGACATCGATTATTTTCTAAATTATATTTTGTCATTTCCGCATAGCAACCCCCATGATCGGCTCTTTTTATCAAAATCTCTCCACAATTTCTGCATTCCGTATGAACGTAAGGGGAATTTGGGTAGGCTCCAAAATAAACATGATCCAATATTTCTTTAGCTTTAAGGAAATATTCTCTCGTATTTTCAATATTACCAATTGCAATTTTTTTTTCTTTAAATTGATATTCAGGAACAATTCTCTGAATATGATAAGGGATCTGCGGATTTATTTTTCCTATTTCCTTAGCAATCTCAATCACTTCATAATCGTTTAATTTATGAATTACGGGTGTTGAAACCTCAATCATTTTAACACAATCTGCTGAATAGAAAAGTTTTAGATTTCTAAGAAAGATATCTCTCGCCCTTTCGGCAAAAGTGCCTCTTAATCCTATAATTTCCCTCAAATATTTTGGATTAAATGATTTTATATCAAAATTTACATAATCAATCCCTATATCAAGCAAAGATGTAATTGTACTTTTTGTCATGAAACCATTTGTTGAAATTCCAAAATCCATTTCTTTCTTTCGTGAAAGCCTTGCCATTTCCTTAACATAATCCATGCTCACTACTGGTTCATTTTCACCGAATACAATTGAACTGATTCCAGATAATTTAGCTCTTTTAATTAAGATCTCAGGTGGCTCACTATAAATATTGGTTTTCGTCATATCATCTGGAGAAACTCGTGCTAAACGTTCATTTAAGCAGTATTTACAATCATAATTACAGCTGATCGTCCCGATATTTGCAACCATGGATCCAGGTTTATAGTGGAACATTGGTACAGATTCGATCCAAGAACGATAGAATTCTGTTATTTGATGATCAGCATATAATCGATTAATAATTTCTGGATGATTGTTTATTCTTTCAATTTTGTACATTCCACATATTCCTGACCAATCCTCAGTTAAAGAACAGTGAAGTTCACAATATGGACACTTATCATTATTTGTTGTTGTCATTTTTTTTTTTAAATTTTATTTATATTTTTTTGATAATCAATCAATCATACCTGCTGTTATTGGAAATTTTATGTACTTTTCCCCTAAAACTTCAACAAAATTATTAGCAATCTTTATTTTTTTATCTATTTCGTCTTCATCTTTCTCTAATTCTTTTAATGGTTCAGAATTCTTCTTATTTTTTTTTTTGGTTTTATAAATCCTGAGAATGAATAGAAATATTATGCTAAGGATAAAACTAAAGAAAAAAAAGGGTAATATCCATCCATTTTTGTTAATCGTATCAATTAAACCAATATTTGAACTTATCTGGAATATACTTGGAAAGGGTACATGCATAATTCTGAAATTATGGAGTATTATAAAAACTGGAAACAAGATTGAAAGCATGATAATTATAGAATCCTTCTTTTTCCATTTAATTAATTCTTCAGTTCTTTGTTTATATAGTCCTAATCCTCGTTTCTCAAGAGATATACTTAAATTATCGACTTTTCTCAAGATGGAAATCAATAACGTTGTTAAAAATGCTATCGTTGTCTTGATCGCATGGAAAAATCTCTTTTTCTCCTCAGAGATAAATAATCGTTCTCCCCTTGCAATTAGGGATGCTTTAATAGAAGAAATTTCTTTTTGTATAACTGGAATAAAATTCAGACCTATTGCTATTGATTGAGATACTTTTATCGAAACATTTAATTGATGATTTAGAGAAAGAGCAAATTTTCTTGGATCTGTTTTTTTAAAGAATAATAGGGAAGGAATTACAACTGTTAAAATTAATAAGGGTGATCTCAATGCAAGATATAAACCTTCACGATAGATTGGAAAAAGTCCCCCAATAATTGACCATTCTTTAGGAAAAACATAGAATAATGGTTTAGATTCCAATCCAATATGAAAAAAGACGTTGATAAATAACATGAATACCTGTAAGGATAAGATAAAGCGAAATAGTCTTTTTAAATCTTTTAATTGATTCTTATTGAAAAAAAAACTAATTGATACTCCGACAAATACGATAAATAAAAAAAATATCTCCTTTATTAAAAAAATGCTAAAACTGAAAATAAGTAAAGAACTAAATTTGGAAAGAGGATTTAACCTAGTCTGTTCATTTTTTTCTACAAGAAATATTTCATTAAGATTATACACATTCATTCACAATTTCTAGTTTTTCTTTATTAAATTTATAAAAAAAATAAAAAATATTATTTAAATTTTCATTCACGGGCCCATCTAACGCGATTTTTCCTTTATCCAAGATTATTACTCGATTTGCAAGATTCAAAATGATGTCTGGTTTATGACTACATATTACTATTGTCTGGTTTAATTGATTGCATAATTGTTTCAATATTTTCAAAATAATCAAACCTTCTCGCCATTTCATTTTGGGATGATACTAAAATGGATCGGGGCATTACAAA
>DXJM01000154.1 GCA_019057355.1 Promethearchaeota archaeon
CAAAAATATATTACATTATAAAATCAATGAATCGAAAAGCAGAATTGGTTTAAAAATAATTAGAAATCATTATAATGTCTAATGGATTTATATCTCATCAAGTTTCTATAGGACACGTCCCATTCAGGTTTTTTTAGAGGCTTTTATACCTCATAATGATCAAATTTTATTCATCAAGTATTTCAAATTGATTTAGGAATGTTTCCCAATTCATAATTTATTAGTAAGGAATCAAAGAAAATATTCTGATTCTAAGTTTATTAATATTCTATAAATAATCTAAAAACTTGCAAAAATAAACGCAATCAGGCCTAAAAAGGCACCAATTTTGAGAAATAAACTAATTTTTCCAAATTCTTCTATTTTAAGGTTACTTTTTATAGTCAAGATGAGAGCCATGATAACCACAGCTAACCCAAAACTCATGGTTATGAGAAAGAGTAAAGGATTTATGATATTAGTAAATAAAGGTAATATGAAAAATAATATAGCACTTATTTGACAAATAATCGAAAAAGTGAGAGCTTTTCTAATACCAATCGTGAGTGCTAAAGTTTTAATTCCTTCTTCCTTATCTCCATCAATATCTTCACAGCCCTTAACGATTTCTCTTGCCATTAATAAGAAAAAAGATGTCAGAAAAAAGAAATAAATATATAGTGGAATGATCGAAGCATTTAAAACAGCTCCGTAGAGGAGTCCTATTGAAAAAGAGATACTCACAATGATATTTCCTGGAAAACCACTTTTCTTCCCCCATTTTGCATAAATCCATCCAATAAACCCAAAAAAAGCAGCTATAAAAATATTTATGAGACCGAGAAAAAATATCATGCTATGAATGAACGCGATTATTACACCTATTACGTATGCAACAATAAATAAAAGTTTAGCTTGTTTTATTGAAATTCTTCCACTTGGGATTGGACGCTCAGGCCTATTAATCTTATCAATTTCTATGTCATATATATCATTAATAATCATGCCAGAGCCAGCAAGAAAGAAATAGGTTAAAATTCCAAGAATGATATTTATAATTAACATGTTTATTGGAACTCCTGTCCGGGTGTTAAGAATTCCAATAATAACTGTCAATGAACCCATTATATCATTTATGGGGCGAAATATTTCAATAATATCTTTTACTTTCATGAGAAAAATCTTTAACTAAATTCTTTTTCATGTTCTATTTCATTTCATAGTTTTTTATCTTGGATTTACCCGCTTGTTTTATTTCATCAATAATCTGTTTTAAAGCAGCACCACGATCCTTCATAATAGTGTTTTCAATGAAACTTCCCATTACGATGATATCTGCTCCAGCTTTTACAAAAGTTTTCGCATCTTCTTTTGTTTGAACTCCACCACCAACAATGATAGGGATGCTTAAAACTTTAGAACATAGCTTTATAATGTCCGTAGGAATACTTTGCCCTCCTGATCCTGCTTCCAAATATACTAATTTAAAACCATACATTTGGGCTGCAAGAGCATATGCGGCTGTAAGCTTTGGTTTTTTTCGAGGAAGTAATTTTGCATTTCCTACCCATCCAGCAGTTCCTCCTGGTTCAATTATTAAATATGCCATCGAAATATATTCCAAAGATGATGTCTTAATCGTATATGAAGCAAGTGCTTGCTCCCCTACAATGAAATATGGATCTCTGGAATTTAACAATGACATGAATAAAATTGCATCAGCTTTTTGGGAAACATTAGTTATTCCTCCAGGAAAAATAATAACTGGTAGAGAATCTAGTTCATTTTTTATTAATTCGATGGTATGATTCACGAAAGCTTGAGAGAATGCCGTGCTCCCCCCTACTAATATTGCATCAGTCCCTGCATCCTCACAATATTTCGCCATTTTAGCCGCATTCTCCGGGCTTTGTCGCAAAGGATCGGGATCAATTAGAGAAAAATGGAGCGTTCCTTCAAGATTGATTTTGTCAATTATATATTTATAGACTTTTGTATTTTCAGAATCCTTCATCAAAATATTAACCATTCAAGACACTTTTTTCTGTTTTCGGAGTTTTTCTGGGTTGTATGACCATTTTATCGAGTTTCTCATAAATTTGAAGAGTTTTTTGCCTCCATTCTTCAAATTTACTGATTTCTCTGGGAAATTTTCTATAATGTTGTGAAATTTCATTCATCCTAATTCTAAGATAATTCAAATCTAATAATAATTTTGGATTAGAAATGCCACTTATAGCCTTTTTAACCATATTTACTAGGGATAATTTTATTAGTCCCGTTTCAGCAATTTCTAATATTTCTTCACTGGTTAATAAATCCTTGCTAAGACCAAAATTTAATTCATCGTTTGTAAGCACTTGGAGGACTATTCGCAAGAGATCAAGGGAAGCATAATCCGCTCCAAACGAAGTCATTATTTTATAATTAAAATCCCATAATTTACTCGCAGAAGTATCTTCTGCCTTAAGAGCATCGAAGGCTGAAAGAGCAGCATGATATCCGGCTCGCATTGAAGGATCGATTCCTCCACCATGAAGGGGATTAACATGGCAAGCAGCATCACCAATTATAATTAATCCATTATCCACGCACGACCAAATAGATCTTCTCACAGGAACCACACCTCCACCTGAAGATTCAAGTTTAAAATTTTTTGACGTTATAAATTCATTAAAAGCATTCTTTTGGTAATACTCCTTTACTCTACCCTTATAATCCATGAATAACCCTAATCCTATATTTACCGCATATTCATTTTTTGGAAAATACCAGAGATAGCCTCCAGGAGCCCTTTTCTGGTCTAAAATAATGGTAATATAGTCCGGATCCTTTACCATTTGGTCTTTTTGTGGAAAGTTAACAATCTCACGATAACATAAAATTGAATCTGATTTGGGAATCTCTTTTTCTATCAATGGACTTTGGACTTGCTTTCTTAAAGGAGAGTAAAAACCACTCGCATCAATTACTATTTTTGCCTTGAGTTCGGTCTTTTCACCATTACTCATTTTAACCCTTAAACCATTTACAAATCCATTTTGATAAAGTAATTCTAAAGCCATCGTCTTGTCTAAGAACTTTGAAACCCCCGCATCAAGACTTTCATTCAATAATCTTTGTCCAAATTCTAGTCGATTCACAACATAACCAGCTTGCTTTGGATCGATCATCTCTATACATTTTTGAAGATTAGGAGCATATAATTTAACTCCTTTTATGTGACATGATAATTCTTCATTTTTTGGATGGTTAATCTTTAAATAATCAAAAATTTCACTTCCAACGCCATCTCCACAGATTTTATCTCCAATCTTGCTTCTTTCCTTTCCATCTATTAGACAAACCTTTAAACCTTTTTGTGCTGCAAACGTGGCGGCGATTGACCCCCCAGTTCCAGCCCCTACAACAATTACATCAAAATTTTCCATTTTTTTTACCTATTATACATTTTTTATATTATTGTAAAAGTAACAAGAACAAAAAATAAGAGAGTGGTGATTATTGGAACAGTTAAATCATCCCAGGTACTTGGAGAAAATAACTCGATTAATGTTCCAATCGCTGCAATAATCATAGGATAAATAATTACTGCAGGTAACGTGAGCGTACTTGTTAATAGAAAACCAAAGAAGAACAAAGATGAAAATGATAAGAAAAACGCGGTAATAAAAAATACTGAAGATCCTTCAAAGCTTCTTGTTGTTCCAGTCCATGAAAGAGTGATTTTTCTTTTTCCATATTTTTTCCCGACAATACTCGCGAGCGTATCGCTAATTATCATGATAAGAATTCCCGATATTGCAAAATACATTTGATCAATTCCCCAAAGACCAACAATAGCAAAGATTGTAACTAAAAGAGTAATTGATACACAATAATGAAAAGGACCTTGTAAATATGCTCGTTTGAGTTTATCTTCAGCGTCCTCTCCAATTGATTGATATAAATCGTTAAGCATCTTTACCTTTGATCCTTTTTCGCTCTTATATACAATGAGCGTTAAGGACATAGCGATCAATACCGCCCATAATCTCCCTATTGGAAATGTAAAAAAAGGTACTAACAATACAACCAACCCTGCTAACAAATGAACCATTTTTCTTGCCGTAAAACTAGAAACCTTTCCTTTCTTCTTTAAAGTTATGGGAATCATAATAGTTGCGATTACATAGGAATAACATATTAAAAGTACGGTCATGTCATGCATAAAATTATTAGTTAAATACATTTGTTTTCTCATTTGAAGGTTTTTTTATTATTATAAACACGTATTTGAAGAAACATCTAATATTTAGAACAATGGCAAACAATCCATAGAATTGAATATAAATATTAAAAGACTAGATTATTTAAATCATTTTTTAAAATGAACTTGAATAATTAACTTGGAATGTTAATGCCAGGCTAACCGAGAAATGTAAAAATATGGTATGGAATACTAAAAAAAGCGTGTTTTGAGAAGAAAGTGGAAATGAAACCTTTTTTCAAGTATATGAACACGTTTAATTCATGAATAATTTTTGAGGTACTCCCCAATTTGATAATCAGGTAAAATTATGCCCGCAAAACCCTTTTCTTTTGCAAATTTGGGCATTCCATATAATACACACGTTTCTTCGGATTCTGCTATCGTTTTTCCTTTGTTATTCTTAATTGCTCCTAATCCTGAAACCCCATCTTGCCCCATACCGGTAAGTAATATTCCAACCGTTTTTGATCCATAAACTCGTGCAGCAGAATGGAATAAAACGTCTACTGAAGGTATGCAATAATTTACAGGATCTCCCTTAAAAATTCTAATGCAAGGAGTTTTTTTTTTTCTTGAATTTCCATGTGGTATCCCCCTGGAGCAACATATGCAATACCGGATGAGATATATTCGTTATCCTCACCTGTTTTTACTTTTATTTTACAGGCTGCATCTAGAGACTTGACAAATGATTCTAAGAAGAATTCGCTTAGATGTTGAACGATTAAAATTGGAAAGGGAATATCTTTTGGAAGATCTTTTAAAATAGTTCTTATAGTTCTTGGACCACCCACACTTGCCCCAATAACAATTAGAGAGGATGTAAATTTTGCATCCGTGATAGGCATTATTTTAGGGATTTTTAAGAACTCTATATCCTCAAGTTCTTCTTTTTTGGTTTCAATAATTATCTTTTTACTTTTTTCAGATGGCTTTTTTTTAAATAATTTTTCTTTTTTCTCTTTAACAACCTGTATATATTCTTTTTCTTTTATAAGAGCATTTTCTTCTTCGGTGATAGGTTTTAAATCTTTTAAATAGATCCCAAATTGGAATGTATCATCTATTAATTGCTGTCGAAGGGTGGTCTTTCTATTTAAATTTTCTTCCTTGGAATATATTCTTTTTATTTGAGATTGGGATGCCAACAATACTTTTGTCCGCAATTCTTCCCCGAACTTAGGTAAATCTTTTGCCCCAATTCCTCCAGGCTTGATGATATAATCAAAAGCACCCATTAATAACGCTTGAACGGAAGTATCCATATTCTGAGGATTAACAGCAGATAAGATTATCGTGGGAATTGGATAATCATCCATAATATGTTTAAATGCTTCTAAACCATCCATTTCAGGCATTAGCAAATCTAAAATAAGAACATCTGGATGATATTTGATTACTTTTTCAATAGCTTCTCTACCATTAACCGCCATATCAATGATTTCTATTGATCTTTCTTCCTTTAGAATATTCGAAATCGATTTTCTTAAGAAGGCTGAATCATCTGCAATTAAAACTTTAATCGTTGACAATTTGAATACCTCTAATATTAACAAAATAATAATAAAAGAA
>DXJM01000155.1 GCA_019057355.1 Promethearchaeota archaeon
AAAATTGTTATTTTCAATGTTCATTAAATTTACGATTTTAATAAAAACCAAGATAAAAAAATAAAAAAAGTTAAAAAATTATATTGTTAATTAAACTATAAAGAATAAACATATTTTATCATTTTAACTATGATTTTAACAATAATATCAACGAGCATTTTCACAAGCTTTTTCATAATTTTAACCATATTTTTCCATCTATTTAAAAAAAGAAAGCGTTTGATATTAGAAGAAGAAAGCAAGGAGAAAACTGTTGATGAGCTGCTAGACAAATATGTTAATAAAGAAAAAAAAGATATTATGAAAGAGAAACTTTTAAAAATATCTGAGATCATTGCTGAAACAGAAAAACATATTGAAAGCACGGTTAAGA
Organism: Promethearchaeota archaeon; assembly: GCA_019057355.1. Lineage (GTDB taxonomy): Archaea > Asgardarchaeota > Lokiarchaeia > Sigyniarchaeales > SOKP01 > FT1-020. The sequence goes on from DXJM01000155.1 coordinate 374, forward strand.
AGAAAGTTGATAGAATTGAAAAAGATCGAAAGATTCACGAGAAAGAATTTGAAGTAATAAAAAAAGCAAATGTTGAGTATGTTACGTTCACTTCTGGTTTTCGATCAGCATTACCAAAGACAGAAGAAGAAAAAATGCAAGATATAAGCGACCTAAAAGATGCCATGGCAATGCTTGAGTCATTGGATTCCATGTCCATAGATATTTCTAAAAAAAATATCGGTGTTGGCGTTGGAATGTTCTACGACAAGATATCAAGAAATTTTAAAAATATTATAAATGAAAATCACTTAAATGATAATAGATTCATCCCAAGTGAACGATTAAAATATCATGCGTTTCTTAATATAAAGAATATTAAAAACTCAGATATATTGCCTGTATTAAGCATAATGAGAGAGACTAAATTATTAAACGATGTAATTGAGATTAATCCCACATTCTATATGATCGTTTTCAGTGACATAGAGCTTGAGCTTACAAATCCCGAAAAAGTATTGTTGACATTTGCCTATGACGAAGATTCGCTCACTATTCAGAAATTAATTGAATTAACAGAATGGAAAAGCTCCCATGCAGAGAAGGTTATTGAAAGTTTAAAAAAAAAAGGAATCATTTCAATAAAGGAGGATGAGATATTTATAGAAGGATTTGGGCATCCTGAAGAAAGAAGGAAATGGAATGAAACTATTACTATTCATCTTAATAAGGAAAAAGAGAAAGAAGAAGCAAGGTTTCAAAGGAATTTAGAGCGTAGGAAAAAACTTGAAGAACTAATTGAACAAAAAGAAAAAAAAGAGAGATCTAAGGCTGAAGCAGAAGCGAAAGAGAGAAAAGTATCCGAAAAAGAGCAAGAAAACATAAAATTTAATAAAAAACCTAAAATTAAAAATCTCCCAAAGATTAATGCACAAGAAATTAAAGATAAAGATGCATTGCTCGGAGCTATGGATGCTCTTGATGAAGAGATGAAAGATGACCGCATTAAAGCAGCAGAAATAGATGATAACTCCAAAGATTTATCATTTGAAGATACTATAGAAATCGATGGGGAAACCCGAGATCTCAGCGATTTAATTCCAGAAAAGGTACTAGATTACCATGAAAAGTTCTCGCTAATAAATGGAGGTTTGGTACAATTTGAAAAGCTCAAGAACTATGTAAAGCAAGAACTCATAGAGGTTACAGATGATATTTCAGAAGAACTTTTTAAGCAGATAATAAATCAACTAAAGGAATTACAAATGATTCAAGATATAATTAAAACAGCAGATTTTGAATTTTTGCTCTTTAATGAGATCAAGTTGAACTTTTTACATAGGAGATTTATATCTCATGCAATCGATAAAGCTCCTTTAATGAAAGAAGATTACATGAAAGACTTGAATTGGGAAGAAGAAAAAGTCCTGAAAACCATGAAAGAATTACAAGAAATAGGAGTTTTAAGAATAGAAAATGAAAAAATCGTCATTCCTGGAATTATTCAAAATGAATGACCCAGATTACACGTGACTCAAGAATAAATTGTTTTTACATGTTCTTCGACAGCCTTTATTTCATTTAAATGAGTTACTCTCTTTCCAAAAATATAAAACCTGATTTCAGGACCCGTACCACTAGGTCTAAAATACACGGTGGAGTCATTACTTTTCAATTGATAGATATCTATCATCTCATTATTGTCAGATAAAGCAGAAACGTGGTATTCCTTGTTACCTATAGAAATCGCTTTATTATCGGTCTTCTCGAAGTTTTTCATAATTTTAATTTTTTCTTCATCAGTTGCAGGAATTGTCCTGTTAATTCCAACGATAGACCAGTCAATTGTTTCAGAAATAATATGGCCCCTGCAAATAAGTTCATTTACTAAAACTAAAGCAGGAACTGGATATTTATCCCCAATTATTGAGATGTTTGATTTAAAATTATACATGTTAGATTCTTTATCTTTAGAGATATTTACTATATTGATGGTATGCCCTCCAGATTCTTCCCACATAACAATTATAAAGCTTTCTTCAATTAATCCAGACTCTTCCATTAAGTCAATAATTTTTTGCTTTAGAAGCGTGTTATCTTTTATTTTTATCAAGTTCTCATTTTTACCTTCCATGTATAAAATCGCAGAATTAACCTTTGATTGGTCAATTTCTATACCTAAAAGAAAATATAATATGATTCCTAAATGTTTATACCCTACGCCAGTTAATATATTAATGAAACTTGAATCATCACCCCTTAGATCGCTTGGAATCGTCCGAACATTGATGATCTTTTTATTATATTCTTTTGCTAAGATATTATGCATGGCAGAATAAATTTCATTAGGGATGTAAAAAAAGTATTCTTCACCTTGTTTGATATAAAGAGCAATTCTATCTCGATCTGCGTCTAAAAGAAGGGCAATATCGGAGTGGCTTTCTCTCATTTTCTCCTTAAGAATATCTTCCTTAATTATTTTTATTGGATTGGGGGGGTCAATTTCTTGATGTATAAGTATCACATTTGCTCCATAATCCTTGAATAAATTCACGATCTCTCTAGCTTCCCCTAAATAAGGCCATATAATGATGTTTTTCCCTTTTAGGCTTTTAATTTCAATAATGCTTGAAAGGACCTGCCTTACATAATCGTTATTTTTTAGTTCGACATCGATTAAAACAGGGTTAAAATCCGTTTTTAAAATGATTTCTTCATATTTCAATGCTTTTTGTGAAATATCTTTTAAAATTTTTCCGGATATGGGGATTGCATGCTGGATATAAAATTTTATTCCATTCCAAGATAAATCGTTATGACTTGCGGTTAATACGATGACTAATTCAATATCTTCATATAACGCTACAGAAGCGGCACCGTAAGGAGAAGATAACCTTGATTCCCCAACATCATCTTTTTGATGAAATATTTCATACCCTTCGTGAGCAAAAATAGCGGAACAATACTTTAATAATATCCTTCTACTAGGTCTGTCATCAGTAACAATAAGAATTTTTAATTTTTGATTGTTAGTAATTTCTTTGAACTTATCGCTTATTGCTCGAAAAAATCTCAAAAATAAATATAATTTTCGCTTTTTTAATATATATTCCTCATTATTGATAATATCATAAATTTGAATTCTTAACCCAGAAGTGGGTGCAACTATAGGATTAATGAGATTCTTTTCCTCTTCTGTTAATTCAGGCAACTTTAAAGAGGTTATATCGTTTAAAGTTTCATCTAATTCGATATCCTCGATTTTAAACTTCCTCATGTGACATAATCATTTTAGTAACCTTATAAAAATTTTTAAATTGATAATAGGTAAACGGTCTGAGAACAATAGATATCATTCTTAGTAATTAAGAGAATTTATTGCTTCTTTTAAAATTCCTAATATTTTTTCCCGATACATGGATTCAATGGCCACCATTGAATGAAATTTGATATTTCTCCCTCCTTGAGAAAGAATTCTTTCACAAAACTCCGGAGTTAATCTATTCGAAAGATCTTGCTTGTTTGCAATTCCAATTACTAATTTATTTTTATAATGTTTTTCCAAAATATCTTGTATGATCTCTTTGGACGAATTTAAATTTTCAAACGTAGAATCAGTCACTAATAAGGCAATATCAGTGCCATCTAAAAGGCTCCCCCATAACGAGCGAAAATTACTTTGTCCTGCAAAGTCCCAAAAAGTAATATCACGATTCAAGTCAGAATCCAAGTTCCCTCCATCGAAAGACGTTATATCTGCTGTGATTGTTGGGACATATTCTAAATTGATATCTTTTCCACAAATTAAATGGAGTAATGATGTTTTGCCAACACCCCCAAGCCCAATTATTGAAATTTTTATTGACCCTAAAATAACATTATCAATTTCTTTATGAAAATCAGAAAAAATAGCTCTATTGCCTGCCCATTTATTATTTTCAAGAATGTTACTGTATTTATCAGCAAATTTATTCTTAATTGTTGCAATTTTTGGATTGATCAGGCTATCATCATCATTTAGATCGGCACATACCACAATGATGAGCCCTCCAAAAATTGTATAATAATATTTATTATCCTCTGTTGCTGTCGTCTTTATATCTGAATGTGAGATCTCTTTCATAAAACCTGAAAATGCACTCAAGAATCCCGCTAATAAATCTCGGTCTACATCGCTTTCCCCATAATTACGGAATAAAAGAGATTTCCCATCCTTCGTGAGTATATTTATATATTGAATCATTTTTCAATAAAAATGTTATATCTGTTGTTTTATAAAGATTGTATCTTAATTGCCGTTTTTCAACGACTAAAATTTAAAATGTTAGCATTTTATTA
>DXJM01000156.1 GCA_019057355.1 Promethearchaeota archaeon
AAATATTTATAACGACATTAATAATTTCTCATCATTCTATCTTTCTTAATAATAAGATCCAATAAAATGTGTGTTATTGGAATTTTAATATAAATGTTTGAGAAAAAATTTATGACTTTGTAAATATTATTTTTAATACTAATTCTTGGCTGAAAATAACAATTTCTATTATTTAATGCTTAGTAAAACCGTTGCAGAAAAACCGGACATTTCTGAACAGATGTTCTTGCATCCAATCAACCTAAATGCATGCCTGAATGACCGGTAACGGACGGTTTTGAACATGACATGTAGCCATACTCGAATTTCCAATGATCCAGTTTCAATGGCGTACATAAAATATAAGACCAGCTAACTTTATTTAAACGGTTTAATCACCTGAATCGCACGTGAATTTAAATAATGTTCAGATTTGCCTCAACTTTTAGCGACTATGAATTACCCATCTAACCTTTTAATACATAATTCTATAGCCTTTGAATTATTATCAACACCAATCCAATTTCTCCTCAAATGCTTAGCTATGATTAAAGTGGTTCCCGACCCGCAAAAAAAATCAGCGACTAATTCACCTTCATTTGAGGAAGCTAATATGATCCTTTCAAGTAATTTTTCAGGCTTTTGAGTGGGATACCCCAAATACTCTTTTGAGCGTGTTCTTGTTTGATATGAATAGATATCATCCCAGACATCTCCTACAACATTTCCTAGTCTTTCATCCAAATATTGTTTTCCATCACGGCGTTTTCTATATAATCGTCCATCTTTATCCTTATATCTGAACATTTTATTGATATACTCTTTTTTGTAGGGAGTATATTGTTTGTGAAAGGTAAAATCTTCTGATTTTGTATAGAATAAGATAGTATCATGTTGACGCACCCATCCTTTTATCTGGCTTTTAAACCCCGATACACTGCCCACGTTCCAGATGATCATCCTGCGAAATAAATCACGACCGAATATGGAATCGCATGTCTGTTTTAAGTCAAAAACAGCATTTGCATCACAATGGATGTAGAATGAACCCGTTTTTTTCAAGATTCTATGCATTTCTCTTATTCTTACATACATGTATTCTATATATGTTTCTAATGAACTCCATCGATCATTAAATTCTTTATAATCAACGCCTGAATGAAATGGAGGGTCAATATAAATTAAATCTATTGTATTATTCTCGATCTTTTTTAGAAATTCTAAATTCTCTGATAGATAGACCGTGTTGAGATCCATGTGAGAATTTAATAGTATTGAAAATTAATAAATATTATGGAAAAAAAGCGACTAAACGATAGATTGTTAAAAGAATTTGAAAATTATGATTTTTTATCGATTAAAGAAGCGAAAATTTTTCTTGTTGGATCAAACACAAGAGCTCAAGAATATTTTTTCAAAATTGAATCAATATTGCAAATAAAATATAAAAAATTGGTTTCCATATGTTCTTTAGATGGTCTTTTACATAAAGAACAATTTTCTATTGAAGAATGGGAAATCCTCCAATTAATTGCTCTTAAAAAGCTAGAAAATCATGATGCAATATTGGTATTAGACGTCGGCAATTATATTGGAGACCATTCTCGTGAAGAAATTGAATACTTTGTAAATGTTCTTAAAAGAAACGTGTATTATCTATCAAAATTACATAAACTTGAAAAGTAATTGTTTGTTAATCTAATGATAAATACATTAAATGAAATACTATTCGAGAGAGGTTAAATACTATTTTATTAAATTATATCATTGGAAGTGCTGGTAGCGGAAAATCTAATCTCACGGGGCATTTAAAAAATTATATAGTAGATAGAAATCCAGAGACCTCTGCCATTACGATGAATTTAGATCCTGGAGTTAAATCAATGCCTTACATTCCTGATATTGACATACGGGATTACATAATATTAGATGAAATAATGGAAGAATATGGATTGGGACCAAATGGAGCAATCATCCTCGCTTCAGATATAATGATCAATTACTTGGATGAATTAAAAGATGAGATAGATGAATATAATGCCGAATGGATCCTCGTAGATACTGCTGGACAGTTAGAACTTTTTGCTTTTAGAGAAACGGGGCCATTAATAGCTAGTTCATTGGGTTTTGGCTCTATAAAAAAATGCGTGACGTTTCTCTTTGATTCTAACTTTGTATTGAGACCTAATGGATTTATCTCAACATTATTACTAGCTGCTTCCGCTCAATTTCGCTTCAGAAATATCAGTCAAATAAATGTTTTATCAAAGGTAGATCTATTGGATGAGGATCAAATTGACATGATTGTTAATTGGAGCCAAGACTTTAAGGCATTGGAAGACTCTACAAGTGAAAGAGAAGCAGGTTTGATAAGAGAGTTATCGATGTTAATCTCTGACGTGTTTATACAATTGGGTTCGACCGCTGAATTAATACCTTGCTCGACAAAGGAAGAAGAGGGGATTGCGCTCTTATTTGCATATTTGCAGAGGATTTTTGATTCAGATGAATCTAAATTTTATTAACCATTAGCTATTATTATATATGTATTTACCATCCAAAGAGGTCTTTATTCAATCATGAAAATAATTGGACCAATCGCAGGTATTGGCTATAGGTTACGCCCTTTCACGTTAAATAAACCTAAAGCATTTTTAACTATTGGGGGGAAAACTGTTTTAGACCATATCCTCGAAAAATTTATTGACACTTTTAATACGAAACTAGAATTGATCCTTATTATCGGATACAAGAAAAAACAGCTCATTAATTATCTAAAAGAAAGAAAATATGAAAATCATTTTAATATCACGTTTATAGAACAAATACCTCGTGGATATAAAGAACACATACCTTATTATTGGGGTCTTGGAGAAGCAGTCTATTTATCTCATTCAAGATTTAAAAATTCAAAGACCATAACTCCTGAAGATAATAAAAGAGAAGGAGCTATTATTTTTTTAGGTGACATGGTACCCCTTGAGGACTATTCCTATTTATTATTTAAGTATTATGAGTCCGATGTTGATGGAATAATTACAGTCATGAAGGTTTTAAAAGAGGAAGCCAGTTCATATGGGGTAGTTGAAGTAGATGAAAATAAAATTATTCAAAAATTAGTTGAAAAACCAAAAGAATTCATTTCAGATCTAGCAATAGCAGGTATTTACGTGTTTTCCAATAATACCCTAAAAATGCTTTTTAAAAATATTAAAAAATATTTAGATCAAAGGAAAGATGATGGAAAAGAAATCTCTCTAACAGAAAGCCTGCAAGACTTGGTAAGACAAGGTTATAAAATCGAAGCTGTAGAATTAAAAAAAGGAATACTTGATTTTGGAAGACCTTCTGAAGTTTTAAAAGGAAATAAAGTTCTGATCGAGAGAAAATCCACTAAAATGTCCGAGTTCTCAAATCTAAATATTATTTTTGAGAGATCATGGATAAAAAATCCTGTTTATATAGGTGAAAATACAAAAATAATAAATTCTGTCGTTGGATCATATGTTTCAATTGGTGATGGCTCTTATATTACTAATTCTATTATCAGTAATTGTATAATTGAGAAAAATGTGAGATTAAATAATATCATTACCGAAAATTCTATTATTGGTAGTAATGTCATTATCGATGGAATTATCAAGGATAATTTGATAATAGGTGATAAAAGCGTTTATTAAATGGTAAATCCAAAATATGACAACTTTTTATGGAAAAACTCAAGGAAAAATATCATGTATATCTTTATTACAAGATATGAATCAGTACTTGATTCAACCGACAAAAATCACTATATTAAAAACCTCTTTCCATTCACTAAATTAATATAGGGAAAAGAAGATAGTTATATTTATGACGAGTAAAAATAACTATTTACGGAATGATCCGTTTTCTTCGTTTTCCCAATTAACTTTAGATGAT
>DXJM01000157.1 GCA_019057355.1 Promethearchaeota archaeon
ATTCTTTAATCTATTCAATTTCAAAAATGCAGTTGAAAGCGTTATTTGACCAATTCTCTTATAAAGTTATCGGGATAATTATATTCTACTTAACACGTTTTTCGCCAATTCTACATGGTCTGTTACCAATCCATCAATTTCTATCTCAATTAATTTTCTCATCGCACTTACAGAATTAACCGTCCAAGCATTTACTCTAATATCATATTTATGAGCTATTTTTATAAAATTAGAATTTATCAACTTATAAAAGGGATGTATGGCGAAAAAATTGTTTTTTATAGCGGTTTTAATTACCTTATTTTTTCTCATGCCTATTACTAATGCAGCTAGTTTAATTTCGGGTTCAATTTCTTGTATTTTCAACAATTCAGAATAATTAAATGCGCTTATTATTGTCGAGTCAATCAATCCCGTGTTTCTAATAGCGTCAACTATTTTATTGGTCATTTTAGGCGCCTTAATTTCCAATTGTAATCCAATTTTACCTCTTGCGAGGGTAATTAATTCATCAAGTGTCGGAATTTGTTCCCCATCTCCAGCATCAAGCTGTTTGAGCTCTTTAAGAGTCATATTTTTAATAAGACCCGCTCGTCCTGTTGTCCTAAGGGTATTGCCATCATGCATTATTATAATTTCTTCATCTTTGGAAAGATGGACATCAAATTCAACATAGTTCGCTCCCAATTCAATAGCTTTCTTAAATGCTTTCATTGTATTCTCAGGAGCAATATTGCTTGCGCCCCTGTGTCCAAATATTAATATTTTTTCAGATTGCTTGTTCATAATGTTCCCTCAATTCTTTTTAATAATTGATTTTTATGGAATTATGCATACTAATGTAGTTTTTTCCAACCTCCAATAAATCGATTGAATAATACCACCATTTCAAATATTAATCATATTGTTTTAAATATTAATTTGAATTTCTTATACATATAATTTCTTTAAATCTAATTAATAATTAAACAAGCATTATCGTGTTTTAAATGAAACTTGAAAGAAAAGAGTATCAAGTAAGAGAACTAGTTATAAATGATGAATATGGGACCATTTATTCTGATGCCACGATTGAAGCAGCGGCAAAAAAAATGAAAGAAATTAACATTCCTGACCTGGTCGTGATCGAGAAAGATACTGAAAAAGTGCTGGGAATAATTGATGATTTTGATATTGTTCAGAACGTGGTTGCTCTCGGAGAAGACCCTAAAACTACAACAGTAATCTCTAAAATGGAAGTGCTTACCCCCGTAACCTTAGATACTTTAGTCTCGGAAGCATTTAAAAAAATGCAAGATTTAAAAATCAATATCGTTCCAGTGGTTGAAAACGGTAAATTAATGGGTATATGCTCGATTTTTGATTGTTGGACCTTCATACCAGATGAAAATCCCGATGAGATCGGATTAATACCTGTTGCTGATTCTAAAACCGTTGAATTTTGGTTTTCAAGCATTTGTGCCATACTAGCCTTTGTCTTCGGCATTCTCTTACCCTCTATAGGGTTATATGGATTATTTTTCTTAAATCAAGTAGGCATGTCGAACTTTTTAGGAACTTTAGGTCTTACAGGAGGAAGTTATTCCTTTTCATTTTTTGACGCAAGGGGGGCAGATCTTGCTCTTCCATTATGGAGTATAGCATTACAAAAGGGGCCGATATGGATTGCAATCTATATCTTAAGCATTCTAATCCTCATAACTGGATTGATCGGGCTATTTTCAATAATATATGCAGGATTTTCTGAAATGAGAGGATTGCACAATCCATTAGTCGTGAATATTGTTATTCCAGCAATTCCCATAGTATTGATTATCATTCAATGGATATTGTATGCAAGCGCATTATCTCCACTATTAAATCCCTCTATTACAACTATTATTGATGTCTTAGGATTGTCAATGTCTATATTTTCAATGATCCTCCTCTTTTTAGCGATATTTCGGGATAAGATTTTTCGTTCAAAAGAGGATCTTATTACATGCAAGGTTGAAAGAGGTGTTTAAAGAATGCCGAGAGGGGGTGGTTTCGGAGGAGGTGTATCTCGGGGAGGTGGGTTCAGCGGGGGAGGTGGTTTTCGAGGAGGAGGTAGTTTTGGAGGCGGATTTAGTAGTAGAGGATGGTCTGGTGGCGGAGTTAGACCCAGCGGGGTTCCATTTGGTAGAACAGGTGCTAGACGGACTATAAGTGGTACACATAGAGGTCCATATTCTCATGGATTATATGGTCCACGACGGAGCTATTATCGATATGGTTATCATAGATATTATCCTTGGTATCGACGCTGGTGGTATTCTCCGTATTGGAGCGGATACTGGTACCGCCCCTGGTATTATTCTCCAGCCTATATTGGGGGAGGATTTATATTTATAATACTATTAGCACTCATAATTTTACCCGTAGTAGGAGTAGCTATTTGGTTTCCCTTCAGTAATGCTAATTTGGAAGGAGATGTTAACTATCGATCCTCCGAAGTCCTTTATTACAATGAATACTGGTATGAATATGAATATATGAAAGTAGGTCAAAAAATAGAATATAACATTGACTCTTCGCCAAGTGTAGTAAGCTTTGCAATTTGGAACCAGCCTTTTACTTCTCTCCCCACAACAACAATAATTGGAGATTATTCTGAACAAAATTTACCAATCCAACCAGGATATTACGAATATTACCAGATTTTTCTTGGACCAGGTTCTAGAATCAATTATAGTTTTGATGCTTCAGCTGGAGGGATAGATTTTTACATATTTAATGGATATAATGCTTATAGATGGGATCAAGGATTGACCTATAGCAATTATGTTTTTCTAAACGATGGAACTCATGAAGAAGGTTTCCTACCGATTAACATTGCTCAAGATTACTATTTAGTGTGGTATAATGATGGAACTCAATATGAAACTCAAAAAATTAATTTTACAGTAGAATTTTCAGCCGCAAATGTACATGATCTATCCGCAGCAGGTTATAGTGATGAAGCAAAAGACTCATTTTCAGGGGATTTTACTGTTCCTTCATCAGGAACGTGGTATTTTTTCATCTATTTTGATCCTCTATATTCCCCTGAAGAGTTTACATATATAACTTTTGATGTAACCTTCAAGACAGGAATAACAGCACAAGAAAGATGGTTGAGCATAAGTCCAATTTTGATAATCTTTCTAATCATAATTACAGCTATTATTACGGCCGCCGTAATTGCGAGGAAGTCTCAAAAGAAGTTAAAGCAATCCTCGGAAACCTCAAAAAAAAAAGAGATGGAAGAGGAACCTCCGATTCAAAAAACAATTCCACAGAGACCAATAGAGGAAAAACAACAATGTATTAGGTGCAGTTCAGAAAATGTCTCTTCAGCGCATTATTGCGTGAATTGTGGAGGGAAACTTAGTGGAAGACAAACACCAAGTACAAGAATTTTTACACCCGCCAATTCTAAAAGGTGCAGCTCATGTGGAAGTAGATTAACAATGGAAGATAATTTTTGCATGTTCTGCGGCACAGAATTCAAACACGAATAGTTTTTTTTTATTTTTTATTGTCGGATCGGGATAAAGTTAAAAAAATCTCTAAAAAATTAAATACCCATTTATCTTAAATTTTAAAAGCATGTTATTCCTTTAATAACATTTAAGAGGTAAAAAAGATATCAATAGTTTCTCTAATTAATAATATTCTATATATGGTTTTTTTTTGTGTGTAGCATTTTGGAATATATCATTTAGAACAATTAAATTTAAATATCAAAATTTATTTTAGTAAAAATGGTTCATAATAATAAAAATTCAATCAAAACGTAAAATTTAAATTACCAGATTGAAAAAATAGGTAAGTTGAAAAAAAAAAGGAAATGGACGTGGTGAGAAACGAAGTTTTTTGATAACCTTGACAAAGATCGAAAGAGAACACTACTGAACTCAAATCACTAACAA
>DXJM01000158.1 GCA_019057355.1 Promethearchaeota archaeon
TTATATAAATTAGAAAATTGATAAGGAACAAATTTGAAAATGAATAAACAAGTTTATGATTCAGAATTGTTGTTATCCAACATATCAGAAATTATTGATAATAGAAATGATAAAGAAACAAGATATAATGAGCTAAATATTAAAATTAATACACAGAGTGCCCGGTTTGGAATTCATTTGGCAATTTTTGTCGAGCCGTATCTTCGATTCATTATTGAGGGAAAAAAAACAGTGGAATCTCGTTTTTCCATCAATCGCATTGCCCCTTACAAAAAAATTTTTCCAGGAGATTTAATTTTACTTAAAAAATCTAGTGGACCTATCGTTGGTTTTATTTTTGTTAAAGATGTGTGGTTCTATCAATTAAATCCTTCAACTTGGAGCGATATAAAAAAAAATTTTGAATCTGCAATACATGCTCAAGATCCTCAATTTTGGGAATCAAGAAAACATGCTACTTATGCAACCCTTATAAAACTTGGAAAATTCAACCCAATAACACCAATAAACTTTCAAAAGCGAGATAGAAGGGGTTGGATTGTTTTAAAATCTAAAGAAAAATATAAAGATTTGAGTGACTTTATATGACTGTAATTCTTTGTTTTGCTGGAAGAAGAAAAAGTGGAAAAACAACACTTTCCACTAAAATTTCTAATAATGAGGGATGGAGACGGCTTAGTTTTGGTGATTATATCCGAAAACAAGCAGAAGAGAAACCAGAATATGAATCTTTATCAGATGATGAGAAAGCGGGATACCTTCAAAATCTTGGAAATGAACTCATAAATAACGAGGGGTATGAAAAATTTTGCCAAAATTTCTTGGAATTTAATAACTGGGATCATAATGAGAATTTGGTTATTGATGGAGTTCGTCATAAAGAAATAATACAAAAATTAATGAAATTCTCTCTAAAAGTTTTTATGATTTTTATACAAGTTGATGATGAAGAAATTCATAGAAGAATACTTGAAGAAGATGGAACTGAAGAAGATTTTCAACACTATATAGAAACAGAGCAACATCCTACAGAATCTCAAGTTATAAAAACTCTAAAACTTTATGCAGATAAGATTTTAGATGGAAATAAAAATGAAGATATCCTTTTTGAAGAAATTAACGATTGGTTATCACATCGGGAACAAGCTGAAGAAATACACAGAAATGAAGTTTATTTAGCTATAAAACAAGCAAGATCAATTGGTTTAACAAAATTTGAAGAAATTTTACGATTTATTGGAGGCGCAGATCCTTTTCTTGTTGAATTATTACTGGATCGTGAAGAACTAAATTCAGGAAGTAAACCAAAGACATCAAAAAGAGAGGATATAAGTAATTCAAGAGATAAAGCAAGGAGACTTAGTGCCGGACTTTTAAATGATTTTCCTAGTGCTAACCCAATTACAAGCCAGTGGTGGTTTTCTCTTGAAACTGTCGTATTTTTATCCGAACAGATTTGGCGATTAGCGGGAGGAGATAACGTAGCATTTTTAGGTGCACCAACAGTAGGTTTTCATTATGCTGTATCATATAATGAAAATATAATAATCCTTGATGGAGATCAACATATTACAGAAGTTTTGGATAAAAAATTTACTGATGATTTACATTTAGCAGCATTGGCAAAAAATTATAATGCTTTTGATTCGCTCCCCGAAGAAGAAAAAAAGAAATATAGGGTTGTTTTAATTGATCCTCCTTGGTATAAAGCTGAGACAAAAATCTTTTTACAACGTGCGACTGAATTAATTGAAAAACCGGGATATATTTTATGCACATTACCTTCTAAATTTACTCGCCCTGACTTAATCAATCAAAGAACTGAATTAATCAAAGAATTAATAGCAAATAATTATGAGATTCTTTCATTAAATCCTAAAAGTATTAAATATCGTGTTCCTGATTTTGAATGGAAAGTTTATCAAAATATAGAAGATTATAAGGGACGAATGTGGAGAACAGGAGATCTTTTAAGTATCAAAGTATTAGAACGATCAAATTTAACCTTTGAAGACCAAACACCAAGAACTATAGAAATTTTTGCTCAATATCCAAAAGAAAGACGTTTTTTTTTAGATCCAAACAATATTTGCAAAAATATTGGAGAAAATTGTAATGAAATAAATGATTTTAGCTCAGCTATTAGTACTAGACAATATTTCATAGACGATATAACAATCTGGGGCACTAATAAAAAAGCAATAAGTTTTTTTAATGAAAATATTGGAAGGTTTATTTTAGATTGTTGGCAGAATAACAATTCACTTGACGAAACAGTAACTAAACTTATAATTTATTTAAAAGATGAAGAAATTGACGTTAAAAATCCCAAAGAAATTGTGCAAAAATTTGACGAAATACTTCTTCTATGGAAAGGAGATCCAAAAGAAAATTTTATTAAAACTGCTACTAAACGAGGAGAGGAAGATAATCTAAAGTTATCAAAATTTGCAATTAAGAATAGAATACAAGAAAGGGAACATAAATTTATACCTGATAAAAATCGAACAGATTTTCAAAGAGATAGGGATAGAATTCTTTGGTCTCATTCATTTAGACGCCTTTCAAATAAAACACAACTTTTACCTACAGGTTCAGATGAATACCTCAGACGAAGATTAGCTCATAGTATAGAAGTAATGCAGTTAGCCTTGACAATTGCAAACTCATTTGGTTTAAATGAAGATCTAACAGCGGCAGGTGCCTTGGCTCATGATATTGGTCATGCTCCATTTGGTCACGCAGGTGAAATAGCAATTGATAAGACTTTAAAACAAATAACAGGAGGTATTAGTGATTTTAACCATTATGAGCATGGAGTTGATGTGGTTCGATACATAGATGATATGTATTTATCTTCTGGAATAGGTCCACATCCAGGACTAAACTTAACAATGGTAACAATGGAATCAATTTTTAAACATACATTTTTCAGAACTCGTAAAGAAGATAAATCTTTATCTCAAGAAGTACTTTCTGAAAATTCAAAACATAAATTTTTGCAAGATAATACATCTTGTCATCTAGAAGGTCAAGCCGTTAGAATTGCTGATAAAATATCATATTTAGTCTCAGATATCGAAGATGGAATACGAATTGGCGTAATTAAACTTGATAATTTATTAGAATGTAAATTTTTTGAAAGAACTCCAATAGATATAGTTCCGAGAAAAAGAGAATCCCTTTTTGAACGAATTATATCTCAACGACGTGCAATTATTAATATTTTAATGTCAGATTTACTGAATGTCACAAATGATAACCTATCAGAAGTAAATGATTTAGAAGATATTCGAAATAAAAAAAATAATTACATAGTTAACTTTTCATCCGAAATAAATTATGAATTTAGTGAAATATGGGAGAAATTACAAGCAGGGATTCTCCATAAGGATAAACTTGTTGTGTCAGAAAATGCTAATGCTTCAAAAATTATATCAAATCTTTTACTACTTTATATCTTTGAGCCAAAATTCATTGATAATAGGTTCCTTCAATCTCATAAAAAATTGATTGGAACAGACTATATGAACTATTTTAAGAAAAAATTAGGTAAAGAAATTGAAATTACAAGAGATCTATCGGAAAAATTTGACTATAATAAATTACTTGGAAAAAAAATAAAAAATAACGGCGGATCAGTATTACCAATTGAAAATTTGATATCTGCAGTGGATTACACCGCCAGTTTAACTGATATTCAAGCAAAAGAAGAATATCAAAAATATTGGAGATTATTTGACTAAATAATTCAATTAGAA
>DXJM01000159.1 GCA_019057355.1 Promethearchaeota archaeon
TATATATATTATATCCTAATAAATAAATGTCTAAATGTCTAATCAAATTACACATATTTATGAATAACTACTATTACGATAAAATCGCTGATGATTATCATCAAAAAAGAAAATATCAATGGCGTCCATTAGAATCTTATTTTGAAAATATCCTTTTACAAAAAAAAGATTTTCAAGGTATTAATTTAGATATTGGATGCGCAAATGGTAGGAATTTTAAATTATTCAAAAACGAATCCAATGTGCTGGTTGGAATTGACAATTCATTTGAATTTTTAAAAATTGCTATAGAAAATCTACATGACATTAGCATTTATCCTAAAAATATGACTCAGCACATCCACCTCGTCCTTGCAAATATGTTAAATTTACCCATAAGACCTCATTTTGTTAATAATATTTTTTCTATTGCGGCAATACATCATTTAGAGAGCAGGAATGAGAGAAAGAGAGCAATATCGCAAATGACAATCATTCTGAAAAAAAATGGGCATTTATTAATCACCGTATGGCGCAAGTATCAAAAGAAATACAAAAACTTCTTTATATCCGATAAGATAAAACGCGTTCTTTCCCCTTGTTATTCAAAAATGCAAAAGGAAAAGGGTTTAAAATTTCATGGAGATAAATTCGTTCCTTGGATAATATCTAAAAAATCAGAGACTCATGTTCGATTTTATCATTTTTTCTCTAAAAGAGAACTAAAAAAACTCTTATCATGTTTTGAAATTATTGATTTGAGCATAATGGGAGGCTCTTTTGGAAAAGATAATTTTTTTGTACTTACAAGGAGTTAAAAACATTAATGACATTCAATGGATTTAAATGCCTCCAAGATATATGGCTCGAACCCTTTATAATGCTCTTCAATTATTCCCGCATTCAAATTGAAAATTTTCTTGGAATAATCACAATAAAAAATTCCATGAATTGAATGTTCTTCATAATGAGTGGTCTTTATCAATTTTCTCCTTTTACCAAACCAAACCGTATAATTATGGCTATTTAACCAATCATTTTTTTTCTTAATCAATGCTACTTGAATTCCCGTGTACATGTCTATATTTCTCTGGACTTCTTTTGGATGATAAAAATCATTCATCTCTTTACTTGTCCAATTTATTTCCATTTGAGCAAGGGAACCCCAATTTTCGTCATAAATATTTTCAGATTCCAAAATGATCGAACCATTCTCGTTATCTCCTGAGGCCTCTACCTCTTTAAACCAAATGGGCATTAGGTTTATTGTAATGTTAAAAACCACGTGCTTATAAATGTAAGTTGTTTTTTCCATTTCCTTGTAAAAAAAAGTGTGATTAAAATAAATATAATAAAGATAATAATTGTTAATAAAATTTTATATTAAATAATCATGAGAATGAATATCTCAAATTATTTAAAATAATTAGTTAGACTGGTTATTGTTTTAATATTTGTTCTGCTTCTTTAATCCACGTAGACATTCTCACAGCAGATGCTCCTTTAATAAGATTTGCCAATTCTTCGGGATTTTTTTTAACTAATTCTTCAAGAGTGTTCACACCAATGCTCTCAAGTTTTTTCGCAGTTGTAAAGCCAAGTCCGGTAAGAACTGTTAAGGAAGTGCCCCCTTTCGTATCCTTTTTATCACTTGTTTTTAATGAAGGTTGCTGAGCTTCTTTAATATCAATCTTTATATCTTCTTTTTTCAATTTTTTAACTTCTTCAGTTTTAGCTATCGGTTCTTTAGGTTTTAATGTGATCTTTTTCTTTTGTATGGCTTGAGTTGTTGGCTTTTTCCTTTTCTTTTTAGGTGGTTCAGGTTTGAAGGACCTTTTCTTTTTCTCTTTTTTCACAAAAGGCTTTTTTTTTTCAGTCTTTTTTTCCAAACCTTTTAGAGATTTTAATTTTTCAACATTTAAATCGTGTGTTGATTTTCTTAAATAATCGATTTTAATGTTTAAATCTTTTAAAAGCTGTATTGATTTTCCCGCTCGTTTAATTTCGGTAAGGGAAAAACCATTTCCTTCTCTTAATGAATAATTATTTAATTTTGAAGGTGATTTTACTCTTGCTATAGGTTTTATTTCCATGATACATGCTCGTAGTAAATAGTTATTTCTTCTATATTAAAGAACAATAGATAATTTTTATTATTTTCGATTTAAATAGAAGATTTCTCTTTCTTCACTCAAAGATAGCGGTAACATCAGAAAGAAATGAGGTCCAATTCCTTTAATTTTTTTAATATCGAATAAGTCTCTTCTTTACTATATTCCATTCTTTTAGAAATCTCATGAGGAGAATTGCTCCCGTTACACAAGTTTGCTATTTTATAACCTAATTCATCAATTAATCCCATCGAATAAATCTTATCCAATACGGAATGCACGACCAAAATTTTTGGGAAAACTTCAGCTATCTTCCCCCCGATGGTTAAATTTTCCAAGTCTGCAATCATTGATTGAAACGTGCTTTTATTTGATGTTGATCTAAATAATTTCAAGTCTGATTGATGTTTTTTCCAAAATCGCGTGGCTATTTTTCGCATGACGTTCTTTAGTATGGTAATATCATCATCATTATCCGAGAGGCTGCAAAATAAAATTTTTGAATCAGGATGGAAAAGAATCAATATAATTGTTTTTTCTGCTTCAACAATCCTTATCATTTCTTCAACTTTCTGTTTTTTTAATAATGCTTGTTGGATCTTGTCAATTATGCTATCGATCACTTTAAAAAATCCCGGAAATAAATCTGAATCAATCGACTTATCTTGAAATTCCCTAAAAGTGGATTCAAGAATCGCAATTCCATCATTAGCATCGATAAGATATACTTTATAAATCAAGATTTCATGCATTTCTTTTTTAATTACAATAATGATCTAATAAAAATACTCCCTTAAGAATGATAAACATAAAAATTAAAAACAAAAATTATCATTCATATTATAATCATATTTAAAGATGTAGGATTTGAATGATGATAATTAAACTGAAATATATTAGTCTCGCTTTGATGACATATTTAATCTTATTTTCAATTTTTTTCATGCCTATAATTCAAATCGCGACATTTGAGAAATCCAGTCCGATTTATTCCTTAAAAACGTCTGGAGAAGGTGTTTCTAACTATACGATTACTCAAAGTGTTACTTACGACGTTCAAGTAAATTTATCACTCTCAGCTACTAGTGGTCGAGTATACTTCAGGCATCCGAGATTTGATGACTTACAACCTGGTTCAAGTTCATCACAATATTCTGGTCCTTTTCAACAAAGTCAGTTGATCTATAGCAAGATAATAGGGAGTCAAGATCCTCCCGCAGTCATTCAAGATGACTATGGAAATACTTTTGATTTATTTAATGATACTTCAGGTAGTATCTCAATCACATTCGATCAGAGATATAATATTACATTAAATGAGGTGAATTATGGAGACCTTTCAAGCTTGCCAATTACCATGAATGATTATAACGTTTCAGATGACATGTTCTTATATTTTTGTAATCAATCAGATTCAGAGGTATATCAAACAGATAATTCAATTTTAATAGATAAATCCAATGAAATTGCTGGTTCACACCCTAATCCTTTTGACAAAGCTAAAGCAATCATTAATTATGTGAGTAGCCACATTCACTATACATTATTGGGAGGAGATGAAAAAGGAGCATTATGGGCAGAAGTAAATCGAACTGGGGATTGTTCAGAATATTCTTCCTTGATGATAACGTTATTAAGAATTCAAGGTATACCTGCTCGAAAGGCTGGTGGATTCATGATAGTTCAGGATATAGGATATAGGCCTTATAAAGGGCAATCATGGACTTTCTCATTTAATCAACTGTTAGCCCATGCTTGGGTCGAATATTACATTCCTACTATAGGATGGATACAATGTGAACCTCAGATTCCAAGTACAATTAAGACGAGTAGTTTTCTTCGATTTACTCAAACTCTTGGTGCTTGGTTTCCATTTCCCTATTATGATTTTGTTATGAGTTTACAATATTATAATTTAAGTGAATATAATATTCTATTTACAGCTTTAACTTCGGGGCTTGATTACGATTATTCCATAACCATAACTGTCACTGATACAAATTTACTTCCCCTTCCTGATTGGTTAACGTTAATTATCATAATAAGTATTATTGGAGTACTCATCGTGAGTTCTATAATTGTCGTGCGAACAATAATCAAAAAGAGAAAGTATCGAAGCGAATGGTAATTTTTATATTTTTTTCTTTCTTTCCTCTTGTATTGTTGAATTGATTTTAAAGATACGTATTCATTAGTTCAATTAGGTTTGAACTGAAATCGGGGAGAAACGTCTCAATTCTTTCGATTCCAGAATCTTTTTCTATGAAAAGAAGCAAGTATAGATTGTACTTCCCGACGTGTATTTTTTTAAAGACGATATTATGAGAATCATCAGTCATGCCCGTTGAGATGATAAAATCTTGTTTTAAGAGCTTAAATTCCTTAAACGTCTTGTAAAGCGTTTGAAAATGGGGTGCGGAAATCTCAAAGACCTTATCTGATACTTTTTCTGATATATTAGAAAAGCTAGAAAGAATGATTCCATTATCATTGATGAGAAGAATTGCCCGTGCATTGATTTTGCTAGCTAAATTTTTCAATTGGTTTTCAAAAAGTTCTCGATTGGGACTTAATTGGGACAATCCGAAAGAATAGGCGGTAATTAGCGAATAATGGTCAAAAATGGAGGTATTAAATACTTTTATGAAGAAATTCTCTGATTGCTTCTTGATATTATAAGTAGCCTCTTTAATAATGGTGTTTAACTGTTTTGAATCCTTAATGTCAGGATCATATTTATTAAAACAAATTACCACGGGAGGAAACTCATCTAATTGCCTTAATGAGTTAATGATATCCTTAAATAATTGTATCGAAACCTCTATTCGCTTAGTATCCTGAATGTCGATGACGTAAAAAATGAGATCAACGTTATACAAGTAAATCTTGCTATTTGTGAGGTATTTTTCTCTATATTGCTTCTGACCACCTAAATCCCAGATGGATATTTGAGAGTTTTGTTCCTCAAAAATGCGTTCATCGCTCCTTTCTACCCCTTTTGTGGGCAATATTTTGATGATTTCAGAATATTTTTTTTTCACTCCTTTAAGAAAACTTGATTTTCCCGCTTTATCCAAGCCTGCCATAATGATTTTTAATTTTCTATTAGAAAAGAACGGATCTTTCAATTCACTGGTAAATTGGTTCAATTCTTCTCGTAAATCCTCCATGAATTTAAAGTATTTCTCATACTCCAAGGTTGACTGGACATTCGATGCGGTTTTATCGAGGAGTATTCGCAGGTATTTCATATTAGAATAAAAAAAGCTGTTATTTCGTTCATCGATTAAAATGGTGATTGTAGCCGCTTTAGCTTGACCACGAGAATTTTCATCCGAAATCAAGAAAAAATAAGTTAACCCATTCAATCCAATATCTGGAAAGGGTAAAATGCCAAAATAATTTATACCATCAATTGTTTCTCCATCTTGATAAATTGCATCTCCCATCAATAAACTAATAGTTTTCATTGCAATCAAGTGGCGCGACGCCTCGTCGATATCACTCGGCCAGTAGATGAGGGGTGTTGGACCTTCTTCGTCGAAGATCGATAATACTATGCTCTTGATTAAATCTTTTTTGTTTTCCGTCATGACAATATTGTAGCTTGCGATGATTAAAAATTTATAAAGAGATAACTTTTATTTAGAAAATTTAAAAAATATGTCTATAATTATAATAGGAAATGAATTTATATAATTTTCTAATAAAAAACACTCGCATTACGGAATAATATTCATTATTTAGATTTTTGTGAAATTTTAAAAAATTGGAGGACTCTAGCTTTTTTTCTCCAACCTTCAATTGATTTTTTTAATGATATCACCTTTGATTTTGAAACGCTTTTTTTTAGAACTCTATCTCCAGCTTAAAACCGTGGATAAGGGCACGATAGATGTTTGGCAACAAATTAATCATATTCCCGTTTTGAAAGAAATATCGAATCATATTGAATTAAGCGATTTTATTGATAATTTTAATTTTATAAGTATTAAGCATGGAAATTATAAGAAGAA
>DXJM01000160.1 GCA_019057355.1 Promethearchaeota archaeon
CAGTATTTCTTTTAAAAAATAAAATGTAAAAACTTTAAAGATTAAAAATTTTTATTTATACGTTCTTTATCTTCCTTATGAATGAAAAAGTAGGATTATTCACTACAGTTGTAGGTAGTTTACCATTAACTAATTCTCCTGAGAATATTTTAAAAGGTTTCAACGATATTATAGATGCAGGAATTAATTATCCATGCTATCCTCAGTTAGAATCAATGATTTCTTCTTTTTTAAACCCCTTAACCGAAATAATTGAACCATTAGTAAAAGAGGGAGAACATTTTTACTTAGATGAAGATTTTAACATTCCTACTCAAATTATAGGGTTAGAATATGGAACCTTTATCGTTGACTTCTTTGAAAAAAATCCCGATCTTAAAACATCTGTTATGGGAACAAAAGCTTGTCTCACGGGACCATTTACTTTAGCAAGTGAAATAATCCTGCGCGAATCTGCTACAAAAGGTACAAAACCATTGATTTATAACGAAGCTCGTGCTATAATGGTCGAAAAGTATGTTGAAAAACTTGCAGAAATTATGAAAAAAGTAGGAAAGGCCTATAATGATATGGGTATCAATATTATCTCAATGGATGAGCCAATCTTAAGCATTCTTGTTGGAAAAAAACCAATTTTTCATAACAATGATTTTATAATTAAGATAATCAATAAAGCTATTGAGGGAATTAAAGAATTATCTTCAATTCATGTATGTGGAAGAATAAGCCCATATTTGAGAGATATTTTATTAAGTACTAATGTAAAAATCTTAGATCATGAATTTTGCACTAATGAAGGGAACTTTAAGACTTTTAAAAAGGAGCATTTCGACACTAATGATAAATATCTCGCAATGGGAACAGTTAAAACAAGAGTTTTTCCTGTTCAGAACGGCACGATCGGTGATTATGTCGAAGAAGTTGGATTTCTTACGAATTATATTCAAAAAGGGATCAAGCAATTTGGAAGAGACAACTTGATTATTAAACCAGATTGTGGTTTTGCTCCATTACTCGGTAGCTTTGGGGAGCAACTAGGGTATGAGATCGCACTGAAAAAAATACAGAATATGGTAATAGCCTTAGAAGCAATAAAATAACCACGACTCCTAGATTTCTTTAATCAACTAAAGTTTTATCTTTAGGTGCTCCTTTTTTTTATTAACATGTTATCTTGGTTAATTTTTATTTATATCCTTATTTTAAATAATTTATATGAAGACTTAATTAATCGTGGTATTATAATCCCTATAATAGGAGGAATCATTAGTGCCATTGTAGGAATTATAATTAAGTACATCTACAGTAGATTAAAAAAAAAACAAGATAAAAATATAAGCCATAAACAACATAGAAAGGGTAGAAAGGGTTAATTAAAGGAATAATTATTTTCCGATTTTCAGATTGTATTTGTCATTTTTTTTATATTTATGACAATAGTGGATGTTTAGCAAAAAAAAGTATGATAAGACATCCCTATTTAAAATACTAAGATTAAAATGATTATTTTAAAAAAATCACGTGTTCAATTCTTTTTTGAGTTTTTCAATTTCTTCCTGCACTTTTGATTTTGAAAGAGTTGCCGTGTCTTCAACGGGCAACTCTTCTTCTGATATGTATTCGAGGTCTTCCTCAGGAATAGTGGGCATCGCTCCACCTTGATCCAAGAGCATTTCGGTTTCTAATTGATTTAATTCTTCGGATACATCTATTCCTAAATCAATCTCAAGATCACCTCCTAAAATTTCAGCTGATTCTTCGATTTCTGAAACATAAGCATCTGCTTCTTCAGATATTTCGGCAATTCTCACAGGAGATGCTTTCATTGCTATATCTTTTAGCTCGTCTCTTATTCCTTCCATGGTTTCTCCCGTGTCTAAAATGAGCTTGCCTTCTTGTATTGCATCAAGTTGCCGTTCAATTTTTATTCGCATGTTTGCTGCGCGGTCAACTTTCATGGAATATTGCTTGTATTGTATTAAATAATTTTTAGCACGCTCCTTTTCTCCACGTTTTAAAGCAATTTTAGCATTCCTTCGACTAATTTCTGCTTTCTTGGTATAATTCTTATTAATCAAGTTGAGTTTTTGAATGTGAGATTTTGCTCGTGTAACCATTTTATCCTGTTCATCACTAGAACCTTTTTTTGGAAATAATTTCTTTTTAAGTCCCATGTTATATACTTGCACCTTTTATGGACGTTTTTTTTAAAATATTAATTCTCTATTTTATATTAATAATGATTTTTTAACTTAAAAATTTATTTTAGAAGGTAAAGAATTTAATTTATTATTATCTTAAAAAAATATTGAATATATATTGTTATCGTAGTCCAAAATTTAAAGGAGTTATGACATGAAAAGAATCATTCTTAATTTTGAAAGAAAGGATATTAAATTTAAAGAATTAGTACAAGAAGCTTTTAACAAGGATATCTTGAATTTCTTGGTATCTAAAGCAACACATGATGAATTCAAAAAAATTGAACGTGTTAACCTTTTTTCTAAGGATATTGATACAAAATATCTTATTTTCGACAATGAAGTAAAAATGAATGAAAGAATAGACAAAGGAGATATGAGAAATTCTATAGGGTTTTATATTGAATTGAAATCTAAAGATGATGAGGTAACAATCACGAATCTTGCAAAAACAAATAGAATAGATTTCGTGATTGTTAACGCTAAAGATTGGAAAATAATTCCCTTTGAAAATTTAATAGCAGAATTACATTCTAATGATACTGAATTAATTGCTGAAGTTGATAATGTTCAAGAAGCAGAATTAATGCTGAAGACTCTTGAAATGGGTGTCGATGGGATATTAATGGTTCCTAAGGATGCGAATGATATCGTATCCTTGAAAAATCTTATGTATGATGGCTATTATATTGAATTAACTACTGCAAAAATCACCCAAATAGAAACAATCCCCGAAAGTGAGAGGGTTTGCGTAGATACTACCTCCCTCCTCAAACCAGGTGAAGGCATTCTGATAGGAAGTACCGCCATGGGATTTACCTTAGTTCATGCGGAAGTATTTGAAACGCAATTTGTTGCATCAAGGCCATTTAGAGTAAATGCAGGAGATGTCTCGGCTTATGTTTTAGTACCTAATAATGATCCTGACAAGATTTATCGAACGAATTATTTATCTGAATTAAAAGGTGGAAAAAAAGTTTTAGCTGTGAATTATAAAGGAGAAGCTCGTATCGTATCTGTTGGACGCGTAAAAATTGAAACTCGACCAATGTTAAGGTTTGAAATGGAAGTTTTAAAGGAAAAAGAGAGAATTCAAATAAGCTGTATATGTCAAAATGCTGAAACCATAAGGTTAGTAGAACCAAGCGGTAAGGCAAAATCGGTGGTAGATATAAAAATTGGGGATGAAATATTAGCACATGTCGGACCTGGAGCGACTCATTTTGGAACAGCAATTAAAGAAACAATAATCGAAAAATAAAAGATATAATTTTTTTGATGAAATACCTTATCATAAAATAATCTATTAAATTTTAGGTATTAGATATGAAAACATATTGGGCTCCTTTAATACACGTATATCAACCTCCCACGCAAGATATTGAGGTTTTAAGAAGGATAGCCAAGGAATGCTATAAACCCCTATTCAATGTATTTGATAACCATGAAAATGCAAGATTCTCTCTAAATATTAATGGGGTTCTTATTGAACTCCTTCGTGAATATGGATTAGGGGATATCATGGAGATTTTAAAAAATCTTGTATCTGAGAAGAAAATTGAAATAGTCGGGACAGCTAAGTATCACCCAATACTTCCTTTGATTCCCAAAAAAGAAATTTATCATCAAATCAGATTAAACGAAGAAATAAATAGAAAAGAATTTGGAAGTAACTGGGAAAGAAAGGGTTTTTTCCCCCCTGAAATGGCAATATCACGAGATCTAATTTCGATCATAAAAAAACTAGACTATAGATGGGTAATTATGAGCGGTGTTGCCTGCTTGCAAGATTGGCCATATGATAAAATTTTTACAGCTCCAAATGGTCTTCATTTATTCTTTCGCGATGATATTCTTAGCAATAAAATTTCATTCAATAAAATAAAAGCTGAAGAATTCATACAAGATATAAAAGAAATGTTTAATCAAGAGGATAAAGATAAAAATAAAAACAAAGATAATAAAAATAAACCTAAAAATCTTAAAAAATTAGATAAATATCTCATAACAGCAATGGATGGAGAAACCTTTGGGCACCATATAAAACACTACGAAAAGACTTTTATAGCAAAAACCTTGGATCTACTTACTCAAGACGATGAAATCCAAATATTATTTATATCTGATCTAATTCAACTCATCCCAGTTGCTCAACAAACAATATGGCCTAGAGAATCCTCTTGGAGCACGACTTATGAAGATTTAAAAAATAATGTTCCTTATCCTTTATGGCAACACCCAGAAAATAATGTTCACAAATATTATTGGAAGATAATGAAGAGTTTGAATAAATTATTACGATTAGCTGATAAACTAAAATTACCTGAAAACTGGGAATTTGATAATTATTACAGAACATCAAGATGGTTTTATGATCAAGCTCTAAATTCTTGTCCAACATGGTGGAGCAATCCCCTACAAGGGATGTGGTCTCCAAATCTCATATACAAGGGAATTGAATTGCTTATGAAAGCCGCTCTGAATGCTCAATTGGCTTTAGAATACGCGGGTATCAAAGATGGAGAAGGGTATTTTGATTCTATTTCATATTATCACGGATTATTGCTAATGGAACTATATACGATAACTCGGAAACATTTAAAAAAAATAAAATAGGTAACTAAAAATAATTATTTACTTCATAACAGTTACTATTAGAAAATGCCAGGTAATTTTGAGAAAAAGGTAAAAAAATGCATTTATTGCAATGGAGAAATTCAACCAGGAAAAATTTATTGTCCTGAATGTGGAAAGCTAAATGTTAGCTCCAAATTAAGCAAACAAAAAATTAAAAACGAAGAAATCGATAAAAATGAAAGGACTTGTTCTGGTTGTGGTTCTATTATTGCATCAAGCAAACTTCAACAATGCCCTATATGCAATACTCTACTCGAAAAATTATATGAGAATTTAGAAAAAACAAAAAAAGAAAATATAGGCTATATTTTTGATTTAAGCAAATCTAAGAAGCTAGAACCAATAATTCAAAAAGAAAGTTGGATTTTTAAAGAAGGTATTCAAGTTTTTGAATTCACTTTAATTTTATATTTCGTAATAATAACAACAATATTTCTTACCTTTTGGAAATTGGGCGATAAATTTGAAGTAAATATATCTACAATCTTACTCCAACTCATTCCTTATTGTTTATTAGGCATGTATCCCGTCTGTTATATCATATACAAAAAAGGCAAGTTTTTAAAATTAGGGTTTAAGTCAAATATAAAATTAAACTTGTTTGCGGTTTTAATAGGGATATTTGGTGGTATCGCCCTTTATATAACTATATTTCTATCCAATTTATTGCTTGAATCATTTATGATTTTAGGATTCCAGGGATTCATTAAATATAATAACAAGGTCCTTCAAATACGGAATATCATTCAAAATTCTGGAATTTGGATATTTCTTTACTTATTCCTCATATTATTATCAACCCTTTCAATCGAGATAGCATATAGAGGGGTTTTACATAACAGTTTAAAAGATAAATTTAATAAGACAAAACATGATAAAATTTTTGTAATTCTTGTCGTAGCGTTGATATATTCGGTTATGGAATCGCTATTTATGACCTTTTTTGATCTTTATGTTACTTTCTTTTTTTTTATCATAAATTATCTCTCTTTTAGTATTATTGGATTACTTTTTGAAATTAATGGAAATATCTATAATAGCCTGATCGCGCATGAGATTTTCAATCTTCTTATTTTTATTTCATTATTTTATTCTTAGAATTTATTGATTAGTACATTAAGAAAAAAACTTTAATAAAAGAAAATCAACTAACTACTAGTAATTAATATACCAAAATTAATAGACTATTATAAGTTAAATGCTTTATAATTGGAGTTAAATATTTTGGGAAAAAATATCTACAGAAACAAAGGTTCTAAGGACAACATAGTAATCTCTATTGCGGGAGTTCATGGGGTTGGAAAGACGACTATATTTAATCTATTAAGAAAAAAAGCAGATGATAAAAAAGTCAATGGTAATTTCAAATTTAAATTCTTTCCAGAGAGATATATTAAGAATCCTCCGTTTCCCTTTGGATCCCCTGATAAACAGATTGCTTTTAGAAGTGAACTTCATTTTCTTCAACAATTCATAAAAAGAGATCGTAACATAAAGGTCTACGATGAGAAATATAATGGAAGGATAATCATCCTTGATAGAACTCCTTTATGTATCTTGATTTATTCAAAAAGTCTAAATCTAAAAGAAAAGGATTATGCTCTTATTTTGGACACTTATAATTCAGTTAATTGGACTGAAGATTATATAATCTTTTTAACTGCTGAACCAAATACTATTTTAAAAAGGATTAGAGAGAGAGGTTCACTAGAAAAAGTCCGAAAAGAATGGAATGAAGAACAGAAAGAATATTTGTTAAATGTCTTATCCTATTATAATCAAGTACTTTTGACAAAAGAAAAAAAAGATAAAGTATTTATCATAAAAACTGACACTTTATCTCAAGGAGAAGTTCTTAAACAAGTTGAAGATATTATATATGATTTATCAGAATATTCATTTAAAAAACAACCTAGGTTGCCAACAACTCAAATGAGTTTAAATAAATTTTTAAAATAACATGGAAATA
>DXJM01000161.1 GCA_019057355.1 Promethearchaeota archaeon
CTATTACTATTATTTTAGCAATTAAATTATTTCTCTATAATTGAGCGCTAAAAATATGGATAATTTTAGGTCTAATAATCACTATTGGCAATCATTTCATAATTCTACCTTACCTCTATTAATCGTTGATTTTAACGGCAAAATTGTTGATCTAAATACATCCTTAGAGAAGTTATTTTCAAGAACTAATTATAAAGAGGGTATCATTGGAAAAGATTTTAGAGAAGTTTTTAATCTTTATTCTCCTGAAAATAAACAAATGAACCTGATAATTGAACAAAGGTTAGCTAAAGTCATTAAAGGTGATATTTTAGAACCCATAGAGCTCATCATAAAAAAAAAAGATGGATTGAATATCTGGGTTAATATTTTTGGCAATATTCTGAAAATTGGTGAAAAAAAATATGTTCAAGCTATTATTCAAGACATTACCGATAATAAGAAAATGAGCGAACAAATCCAACAAAGTGAAGCTCTCTATAAGAGTATCATCGAGAATTTAAACGAAGGATTTGGCATAATAGATAAAAATGGAATGATAACCCATGTTAATCCTAAAATTTGTGAAATTCTTGGTTATACTGATGAAGAATTGAAAAAATGTCATTTTATTGATATCATTGAACAAGATTTTAAAGAGCTAACCTTAAAAGAATTCGAATTGAGAAAAAAAGGAACCCTCAATAAATATGAATTGCTGCTTAAAAATAAAAATGGGAATAAAATACCCGTAATTATTTCTCCCGTTCCAATTTATGATCAAGATGGTCAATTTAATGGTGCTTTTGCGAGTATCATGGATATTTCTGATCAACTCAAAAAAGAAATGGATTACAAGGAAAACTATGAAAAGTTAGAAATTTTAAGTCAAATAATTATAATTGGTAATCGAGCAAACGATTTACAGGATCTCTTAAATAGAATTTTACGGCTCTGTTTGAATTTGTTAAAATTTGATGCTGGAAATATCTATTTGGTAAATAAAGACACAGGTTTTGCTGAAAATGTTATCCACTATGGGTATCCTCCTGGTTTTATCAAGAATATTGAAGAAATTAATATAAAAGATCATTATTACAAGACAATTTTTTTTGAAGGTAAATCGCTTTTTTATAATTCTTTTGAAAATGAGTGTTTTAGAAAGGCTGGTTATTTTTCGAGAGCTATCATACCAATAACTAAAAAAGATAAAATTATTGGAGCTTTAAATATCGTGTCAAGAAATACTTATAATTTTTCAAAATTCGAAAAGGATTTATTTCAATCAATAGGACAGGAAATGGGCACGGCAATTGAAAGGATGCTATTTGAAGAAAGATTAATAAAGTCCGAAGAAAAATATAGAAATTTATTCGAAAGCTCGCCCAATATCATCCTTATTATGAACACTGAAGGAATTATTATTGATTGTAATTCTCCTTCGGAAAAATTATCCGGATTTAAACGAAGTGATTTGATTGGAAAATTTTTTCTTGATCTTACTGGTGTCCCAAAAGAAAACTATGCGCTAATCATTGAAGATTTTAAAAGCGTATTGAAAGGAGGAATTCCTGAAAGAGATGTTAAACTCTATAATAAAGATGGAGTCCTCGTATGGGTTCATTTCCGAGCGTCTCTAGTCAATTTAGGTAATGAAAAATTATTGCAAGTTATCATTCAAGTTATTGATGATAAAAAAAAGGCAGAAGAAGATTTAAAGAGGTCCGAAGAGAAGTATCGTTTTATTACGGAAAATATGGCAGACACAATTTCCGTTTTTAATGAGAAGTTTCAATTGATATACGCCAATGAAACTCAAAAAAAAATATCTGATTTTACTTTATCTAATCTTTATTATAAAAATCCAATAGAATTTATCCATCCAGATGATAAAAAAAAAGCGCTTAATGTTTTAAGAAACATTAAAAAAAAAGGAGTGGTTTCTGAAATTTATAGATTGAGAAATACAGCCAATGAATATATTTGGATGGACGTGCGGGCAAAAACTTTCAAGGATTCTGATGGAAACTTGCGATATCTCTTGGTTTCACGGGATATTACAGAGAGAATGGTCGCAGAACAAAGAATAAAGGAATCTGAAGAGAAATTTCGAACCCTCACCGAACAATCAATTGCCTCCATAATCATATTGCAGGATAACAAGCATAAATATGTGAACCAAAGATATGCTGATATAACAGGCTATTCGGTGGATGAAATACTTTCATGGGGACCAAAAGATTTATTAAAAGCAGTCCATCCTGATGACGTTCCGGAGATAGCGGAAAGATTAAAACAACGATTATTTAGACCAAGTTTGGAAGTTCATCATCACCAGCTTAAGGGAATTAAAAAAACAGGAGAAATCTTTTGGGCAGAGATCTATTCCAAAATAATCATTTATGAGGGGCGACCAGCTGATTTTGTTACTCTAATAGATATTACGGAACAAAAAGAATCCGAGTTCAAGTATCAGGTAATTTCTGAAAATGCAAGTGATTTGATTTGTATTATTAACAAGGATTTAGAAATCGAGTATGTGAATGAAAAGGCTTATAAAAAGCTATTAGGATATACAAAAGAAGATTTATTAGGGAAATTAGACGTCTCACTAATACATCCTGAAGATCTCAGTGAAAATTATAGGATTGAAAAAAACGCATTGGAGCAGGTTTCTTCGACAACTCAATTAAGGCTTAAACATAAAGATGGGAGGTATCTCTGGTTTGAAATAAGAGGAACCTACTTTTTAGACAAAAAAGGAAAAGCAAAAGCACTTTTAATCTCGCGTGATATTTCATCTTATAAAGAAATCGAAGAAAAATTGAAAGAACTTAATAGATTAAAAACAGAACTCCTTCGGAGAACCTCTCATGAACTAAAAACACCCCTCATTGCAATCAAAGGAAATGCAGATCTTTTATTAAAATTGCATGGAGATAAATTAGATCAAAAAGTAATTTCTATTCTGAAAGATATGAAATATGGATGCACTAGATTGGAAAATATCATTATAGATCTATTGAAAAGTTCTCAACTGGAATCGGGAAAATTAAAATTAAACAAAACTCATAATGATCTCTCTTTTCTCATTAAATTTAGCGTCAATGAAGTTTTATATATCGCCGAGCAAAGAGATCAAACAATCGAAGTAAAGATTCATGAAGAAATATGGGTTTCCTTTGAAAAAGAGAAAATCCATGAAGTCTTATCAAATTTGTTAATTAATGCCATAAAAAACACTCTTCCCGATGGCTTAATACGCGTAAAAACTGAGTTAAAGAACAATGATGTCGTAATCTCAATTGAAGATAATGGAATTGGCATCACTCCTGAAGAAAAAGAAAAACTATTTACACAATTTGGAAAAATTGAACGTTATGGTCAAGGTTTAGACCTTGGAATTGAAGGAACGGGTTTGGGACTGTATATCTCAAAAAAATTGGTAGAGTTGCATGGAGGAAAAATTTGGGCGGAATCTGAAGGACGCAATAAAGGAGCTATTTTTTATTTTTCTTTACCTCTCAATTAAAATTGAGAACAGGATTAAGAAATGCAATACTTGTATCCCATATTAATTGATATAATCTAATTTATAACAGGTATTAAGCAATCCATAAGCTTGTTTTGATCAGTTGCCATGTAGCACGTTTTAAATAAGGACGCAAAAAATGCTCTATCCTCCGGATTAAAATACTTAAAGCCTAATGCTTTCCAAATTACCTCTTGGTTTATGGGCGCCATGAGAGAAATTCTGTCCTTGATTAAATCAATTAGTAACACGTTGATGTCGGTTTTTTTAGCAAGTGAATTTATAGTTAGTAAGACTGAATCATTGATATTGTCCCAGGATTCCGCGAATTGCAGGCATATATTTTTGATATCAATTTTATTGTCTACTAATAACCTCGCTATTGAGTTTATTGCCATTTCATATGAACTCCCTATCTGCTCTCTTGATCCTTGCCTTGAAATTAACGTGCTCGGTAATTGTTGTGTATTCTTGTTCTTTTGTGCCATGTTATACTCTGGAAGAATTTTTAGCTGGTTCAATCCTAAAATATTCCTCACATCATCAATATTTCCTCCAGAATCAAAAAATAGCTTATTTATAATATAGATGATTAATTTTGAAGCGTGCACATCTCCAAAGTAGGGATAATCTGACCCATATAATAAATATTCAGACCATTTACGTCCATCTACTTGTTCTTTATGGTTAGAAATAAACCATTTCCTAAAATCCCTGAAAAAATTTCCGGCACCTTCACCATGTAACATTGAAAGATCCCCATAAGTATTGGGTTGAACGATTGCATTGTATACTTCAATGTCTCCTATATTGCCTTGAGCAAAGTGAGCAATAATTACTTTAAAGTGAGGAAGTAGATTCGGATACTTGTTTTGAATAAGGCTTCGAGTAGATTTGATCAATTCTCCTATTGCCAAAATGGATCCCTTTCCTCGAGTATCGAATATGATTGGCATTGAATGTTTTGTCGCTTCAATCATCACATTGCTGGCTTTCTCCGACTTAATTTTATCAATCCATCCTTCTGAACGGGGATGTAACTTCAATCCACGTAAGCCCAAAGCGTCCCTAGCATAAGTGACTTCATTTATTGCCTTCTGCCCCTCCATTGGGTCACATCGTGCATAACCAATCAATTTCATGGAGAAGGGAAAGCGTGTCGCGAATCTAGAAACGTTCAAATTACTTGCTCTATATAGAGCTTCTGAATTCTTTGCACGAAAAACATCTTGAAAAGGAAAGCAAACAGATTGATCTATAAAGGAATAAAATTTTGATTTTTCCTTCAGATCGGAATGCTTGCTTTTTAAGGATTCCAATGCCGTATAAAGCTTGTTGGTAAAGGGATAAGGTGTAAACGTCCAAGAAATCCTTGCGGAAGATCCATTTAAAGTAGTGGTGAAAGTTTGCTCGCCACTATTATTCCATTCATTTTGTAATTTTCCTTGAACATTTCCCCAAAAATCAAATGTACCTCCTGGAGCAAGGGGGTTCATCATTGCTGCTCCATCTACGTCTTGTCCTAAATGAGAATGACAATCAATTACAAAAATATGTTCCATTCTTGTTTTTCCATTTTGTTCAATAGTTGCTGTTAACATTTATTCCACCAGTTCTTTTTAATTTTAATCTCTCATTTCTTTAGGAAGTGTCAATACACCTATAAGGGGGTGGCTTATAGGATCCTTACAATATTCAATCGTAAAGTATATGAGATCATTAAGAATGTTTGGATTCTCTCCATTTTTTACTTTATAATCATATAAAGATAATTGATATTCTGCTTCACTCATTGGAGCTAATGCATACGAAACTTGACCAAAAACGCTCATTAAAAGAGGCTTCAAAAAAGGTGAGTATAAATATCCTAGTTCTTTCAATTCAGGTTTTAAGTAGAAAAACATCCTTTGAACAGCTTGGGTCATGTATCGCACGGGATCATTATCCGGTCCTAAGTAATGGAAAGCAAAATCAGGATCATTTTGAGCAAGCATCTTTCGAGTGAGATTTACCGGTTTAAAAAGAGAAATCAACCCTCTTTCGTAAGCACCTTTTCTATTAAAAGAGATCGTGTCAGAACCTGCATTTGGAACCCACTTTTTATTCATGAGCAATTTTCGAGCTTTATAAGCTAATGCTTGTATTATCATTGCCATTCCAATTCTTCGACAAATTGAGATTTGAGCATCGCATACTCTCAGTTCTATTGTTCCAAAATTAGTAAATGGGAAACAATCAACCATTCGAGCGTCTTCTAAACTAGCTTTTTGAACTGCTTGAAGAAATTCCATGATCCCTTTTTCATTAGTGCTTGTTAAATAAGGAAGGAATCCTTTTGGTTCATTTGGTGAGAGCATGGTGGCATTATATTTAAGCCTTAAAGACCTTATGCAATTAGGCGCCGTGATTCTATGATTGATTATTTTTACGACATCTGTGGGACTATTGTTTATTATCGGGGAATTCACCGAGAGTGCAATAAGATGAGGAATAAAGTTTCTTATCATGCAATAAACCATTGCTTTTTCTATATGACCTCCAACAAAACTTCCAATATGAAAGTGATCAGCCTGAGTTAACCCTCTTGTATACTCCTTCGCCGTAGGATTAATTCCCGAAGCTATAATGTTCAAATCCTTAGGAAGAGTTTTCTTTGCTAATAAGAACAAGGTGGAAGCCCAAAAAGCAAGTTCCTCTATGTATTCACAAGGAGGGGTCACCAGTTCTAAGATATAAGTTATTGCGGTGACATTCCCATCGCGTCCAAAGCAATCAATATCGACCTCACTTCCCTCGTTTCCCTCAGGTAATCTATACCTGATATCCATCACGTAGCCTTTTTCTAAATCTTCTTTCCCATAAGGTTGCACGAGAACTTTTGACCTGATATACTCTGGAACGGGAAGAAAATCATTTCTTCCTTGATACAATACTTGCCTCAACATGTTGATGGCATCTTTGACAATCTCTTTCATTCTAAACACCATCTCATCACCTGGAGGATAATTCCCCTCCTTGTCTGCGACAATCAGTTCCTGTTCTATACCAAGCGTGAAAGGCATCAAATGCCAGTGTTCTACATCCGCGAGAATGTCTGCCCATGAACGCTCATATTCCGTGCTAAATACTTCTCGATAATCCGTCCCTACAAACAAGTTATCTGCAGAATTATTAACAGGCGCTCCCAAGCTAACTCCATATCTGAATGCCTTCGCTCCCTTACTTTTTTCCCCGGAAAAAATATCTGAAGATCCAGCACGAGATTTTTTACTTTTCTTTTTCTTTTCTTTTTTCTTATTTTTCCCCATTTGGGTTATCCCCTTTTCATTTTTTTTTAGTAAAGCACTAATTTTTTTTAAAATTCCCTAGGTTAAAGCATGAACAAGTGATTTGAAGATATCATAATCATTTATAAATTCATATGATAGGATTAGATTCGAAATTTTAAAATTATTGGAGGGGAATACTTGCTTTAAATTTTCTAAGGAACGACCCCCCTGGAATAATAAATTATCGATAAGAATTTCTATGGAATTTCCAAGAACTTTTTTGATTTTATCGTGTAATTGAGATGAATCAGAAGAAATTATTACCGTAGGCCTTCCTAAATATGGTATGAAATCTAAATTGTAAATAGTCACTTGATTTGAAATACGTGTTGGATTTAATAGGAGGTTCAAGGTGTTATTAATAATTTTTATTTCTTTCTCATCGTGATTGCTAACAGAAGGAAAAATATAATAGGCTAACACGTCATTTAATTCAGAATAGACTCTTTCCATCATCGGGTAAATACTAAAATTAAAACTAAATAATGATACAATTAATGTTCTAAAGGAATATTCTTTTTGAATGAGATTTTTACTCACGTTTCCTCCAATCGAGGAAAAATTAGTTAAATCCTCATTTCTCAATGAAAAAAGCGTGTTAAACGTGAAAAATTGTGAAAAAATAGGGGTAGGTTCGAAAAACGTTTGAGTTTCTTGTTTAATTTCAAAAATCATGTCATCTAGATTTTTATATATTTGATTTTTCAGTTCCATATCAGGCAAGTCTTCAATGATCGAATTGACTATTGAAGGACCCTCCACCTCTGCCATCCCCTGCATTACGTGCTGTAAAAATTCATATGATCGATTACGATATTTATTTTCGGAAAGATCTATTTTAGGAGAATGGATAAAAATATTTAGGATTTGTCTTATTGTCTTGACTAACTCTGGTCTATTTTTTGTTTCATAATATTCTTTTGCGATGTTTATTAATAAAATTGCCAGGGTAAACTCGTCATTGATAAGATGAGAAAGATTATAGGCAATAGCTGTATTAATTTTAATAGAATGTCCAATGAGTTCTATTAATAACTTCCTTTTATAATTTGGTTCATTAATTAGAAGAACTAATTCACTTGCCTTTTCTGGATTTATTTTTACATGCTCTAATGAAATATTCTTAATGAGTGCATGCTTTTGATTAACATCTTGCAGATTTTCTAGTATTTGAATTGTCATATCAATATCTACTAAAGAAAATGCTCTGATCAAGTCATAATAAAAAAGATACTTCTGATGTTCATCTGAAATCTGCATGCAGGCTTCTAAAGATTTCTGTATGTTTTTATTGGTTAACCATGCTTTTGCTATATTTTTTAGCTCATCATCGACATTCAAACCTGCGTTTTTCTCTCCACTTATCTTTTCATTTTGTTGATTTATCTCATCAATGTTCATTTCAACAAAATATTCTTCATAGTTAAACTGATCAATTAATTCAGTTAATTCTAACTTATATTTCTGAAAAATTTCGTCTATTGTACTTTTAGGAACAGACGGTCGAATTTTTTTAACCTTAACTTTTCGCTTGACTTGGTTTATTGAAGAAACATTGATGATAAGCTTACCGTGACCATCGATTGTTGGGATTAAGCTAATTGTAAATTCTTTTGCCTCTGAGGGCTTGAACATTACATTATCTCTTATATCATCTTGAATTTGAATTTCAAGATTCTCCCCTTCAAAATTAAATTGAAACATGCTTTCCTTGTTTAAATAATTGATTGCTTGAAACGTAATCACATTTTCGATAGATGGAATAAGAAGGTGTATGGGATAATTTTTAATATTTATACCCATGCTCTTGCTTGCTTTTGTTGCATTCATGACTTATCTCAACTTATATAATCTAAATATACAAATATTAATCCTTACTTTAAAATAAAGTTATAAATAAAAAATTGGAAGATATAAATGTTGCATAGAGCCTCCCTGTACAATGTGTTATCTTGGTAATTGGATATGGGAAGATGGGAGCTGTTATTGTGATGAGATGATTGTGAAAGGAGAGTTTGATAAAGTTTGTCCACAATGTAA
>DXJM01000162.1 GCA_019057355.1 Promethearchaeota archaeon
TAAATTAAAACAATATAAAATTATTGATTATAAACTGATTTTTTTATTAAATCTTGGAGACATTTAGCACAATATCTTCCGCTTTCTAACCTAGTTGCTCTTCTCACGTTTTTTTTTGTTTTTTTCATTTTTGATGGTCGAAGATTAGGGATGGATTGAAGAGGTTGTTTACAGCGAGCACAATGACTTTTTTGAGGTTTTTCTCTCCAATAATGAATAGAGCTTTGATTTCCAGGAGTTCTCAATTTGTGGCGTTTCTGCGCTCTAGATCGTAATCCAGGTCTTGGCATGATAAATTCCTTCTCTTGTTATTTTAAAAATTTTAATAGAGATTATGATAGAGTTAAAAGTTAATGATTTAATAAGAATTTTTTGAATTTATGTTCCTTTCAAAAATCGAAAGAAAGTGCTTAAGATTGCATCACTTCTATTTTTCCAATAAAAAATTGCTATAGATCTTTAAACTATAAAATTTTAAAAGAGGGAAAAAAATAAGAAGATCCCTACCAACCAAAAAGTGCCCAAGTAAATACAGGTCTCAAGAAAAAATAAAAAATAACGACCACTATTGCAACAACATACGAGGATATTAGAACACGATAAGTAGACGAATTTGATAATTCTCTTATTGCAATTGCCATCAAGCTGGGTATCCATAACAAGATAGTCAAGGCTTCAATTGTATATATTGCGACCCATACCGGAGCGTGAGATTTGAATAAGTTTTGTAAACCCATTTCATTTAGCTCGAATGAAATATTGGTGAATGCAATGCTAATGATGATGATCTCTATGAGATAGGTTATGATAAATGGAATAAACGCACAAAGCATCATTTTGTTCTTTTTTGCTTGTTGTTGTTGAAGCACCCCACCTTTATAGATGCTAAAAGGGCTCATTTGAGCCTCATCATATTTTTCTATTTCCTCTTTTTTCATCTTCCCAAATCGTAATTCTAATTTTGCTGAATAATCAACAGCATAATTCGCACCTTTGGTGAATAACCATATCAATACTTGAAAAAATAAAAAATGATACATTAATCCAAAAATTAGTCCCATAAAAAATCCAATCCAAGGAACTAATAATAAATTTTGAATCGGAATAACGCCTGGGATGCTAACGTGAAAAAATAGAGTCATCCAAACAAATGCATAGAATATCGCGATAATAAAGAAAATTTGTGTTCCTGGAGCTTTTTTTCGCTTGTGATTTATGTCCCAAAATGCTCTTGGGCTATTTACTAAAAGATAATATAATTTACGATACCAAGGATAAGGAGCGACCCATTCATCCTCAATCCTTCGCCAAATGTATATCCTTTCAACTGCTTCAATTCTTAGTCTTTTTCCGCAAAAGGTACATTGATAATTAGCAGCTTTATTTTCATTTCCACATCTTGGGCATCTTTGGATGGAGCGAGTTGATGTAATGGACATTCTTCAATTTTCAATTTACATAAGAGTTTTAATAATCATATAGTAACACTCGTGCTTTAAAAATTTCTCTTATTTTAGAGTCTTTTTCAAGAGGCATCAATTCGCTTATATTTGAGTACCATCTTTATTCTTTATAATTTGATAATCTCGGTTCGTGAATGCTTTAATAATGTATAAATTTGTTTGAGCATGATTCGTTATTTCATTTACTTTAATGATGGAAGGTTCCTCACTATAAGCCATTATTGGGAGGATCTGATCACTTAGATAGTTATCTACGGGAACATCTTTCTTTATATACTCAAGAAGTTCATTTGCAGCGATTTTCCCAAGTTGTTCCGAAGAAATTCTCTTCTCACCTAAAATTGTTCCCGAAGAAATGATATTTCCCTTATCTGATTGAGTCCATAAACTCAATCCGACGCCCGGACTACTTGAATCAACCCAGTTCTCACGAATGTTTATATCTAAATTTACCATTTTATTCATGTAGGTTTTAACAGCATTTTTTATTCTTCTTGCTATGTTATCCTGACTTCGCTTTAATTGATTAGTAATAGTGATTTCACCATTTATTTCATGAATTTTTCCCAATTCCGTCATTAAGACGGGATTCAGTTCGCGTTTTGGAGGATATATGACAAATTTCCCGCTTGCCCCTCCTTTTGGATACCAGCCGTGTTTCTCTATCAAAACTTCGATCTTTAATCCAATTTTTTCGAATAATGGATATGTTATATTTTGAAGATATATTAGACTTGGAGCCCATTTACCAAATGTACCCCCTCCATTAAAATGAACTTCAATTTTTTCTAAATCTATAATTCCGAGGCATGCTATCTGGATTGGTTGAATTAATAAACCAATACTGGCAGCAGTATTG
This sequence comes from Promethearchaeota archaeon, assembly GCA_019057355.1. GTDB lineage: Archaea > Asgardarchaeota > Lokiarchaeia > Sigyniarchaeales > SOKP01 > FT1-020. Next base: position 2,323 of record DXJM01000162.1, read on the forward strand.
ATATTTAGTTGAATTGAACGCTTAATATCATTATTAGGGATTAACGTGAGCTCTGTTGTCCCCACGCCACAATTACTCAATTCACTTCCAGTTAAATCAGCGAGAGCGTTGAGCCCCAATAAATGTTGGTGTCTTAGTCCCTGTTTAGGCCGGTTGGAACGAATATTTTTTATTCTTATTGGTTGATTGAATAATATAGAATATCCTGCACTCAAGCGTAATATAGCACCACCTCCTTCTCCCAAAGAACCATCAATCTCTAACATTTCTTTATTCCTCATCTGTAAGTATTTAATTACTCAACCCTCTGATTCTTTCAATACCACGATATTCGATCATTAGCTGAACTACCTCTTTGGGAACCAAGCGTTTCCACATTTCGTTCTTTTTCATTATAAGATTTCTAATATTTGTTGAATTATATTTTTTTTTGAATATTTCTATTTTTTTTCCAACACGATAACCCTTATTTCGAAATAAATGACGTAACCAATCGCTATTTGAAAAGAGAATATCAAATTCACCCACGATAGATACTACATGATCAACCCACCTTTTTGCATCATAAATATCGGGAATCTCATATATTTCATACCGCGTTTTTTTTATACCTCGTTTTTTCATTGATGCTTGTATAAATTGAATTCTTTCCTTACAGTTAAAGGGATTATTTTCAGAATTTGATAGTTGAGAACTCCCTATTCCTATTTTTATAAATTTAAAATTTTTAAGGATACTGTTCAAGACGTAAATGTGACCATGATGAAGCGGCTGAAACCTCCCTATAAATAAAGCAATTGCGTCTTTTTTTTTTAATTGCTGATCATCATTATAATTCATTTTTAACAAGGAAAGAATGTCGGTATTTATAATTTCTCTCCAAATCTTTTTAGAGTAATCTACAACATCTGATTCCTCTAATAATTTTAAAAGTTCTTTCTTGGTATAGAAATGACTTTCTTCTTCATCTAGTTCATATGAATCTGGAAGGAGATCTATATCATGATGTATTAATCCAAAAAAAATATACGCTATTTCCCCTGTAAAATTATCTCGTTCAACTTGCAAGTCGTGAAATACTATCCTTTTTATTGATTTTGACGGGATGCCAAATTCTTCTTCCAGTTCTCTCAATGCATCCCTCTTTATCATCTCTAAAGTTAAATTCTTTTGATATGTGACATGTCCAGAAGAGGAATCTGTAAAATATCCTGGAAAACTAATCTTGTTTTTGTTTCGTTTCTGGACGAGATATATCGTCTCATTTTTTGGTGTTATAGCCATGATAAACAAGCGAGTAATTAAATGGGGTATTTTTTTTTCATGGGCTTCCTTGCGAGCCATGGGAAATATATATTTTGAAATTTGCCCCGATTCCAAAAATTTTACATTTTTTCTTTCAATACACGCAATTATTTCTTCCTTCATCAATGAACATTATAGTTTTTTCTTTTTTAAAAGTTGATTTAATTTGGATAAAATCGAAAATATTCCAATTACGCGATGAAATATGCTTCTATTCAAATATTAATTTAAAGATAAGGTAACGACATCCCCAACCCTACATCCGAGTTCAAGGGATGCATTTCCTTGATTTTTCGATATTTCTAAATAATTATTGGAACCTGGTGAAAATAACAGGGTTCCTTCAGGAACAGCACTGAAGTGAGTTGAACAGGTTCCTCTATGATGACGTGTTCCAATCATGAGATCAATTTTTGCACCAGAGGTTAAATGGATGGATGTTCCATCTATATAATTATCTTTCATGGGAATATTTAAAGCAATATTTCCAAAATCATCCATGTAAAGAACTGTCGCTTCGATTACTTTATTTATCTCGTCCACGTTAAATATAGTTGAATAATGCACGAGATCGGATAGATCAAAGTTAGGACCGAATTCATTGAGCTTTATTCCTTTCGAGATGTATGCCGCAACAGGAGCCATGATATCCCTTCCATGAAACGTGCTTGATACGGGATGGTTAAAAAAATAATCATTTTTTATCTCAATACATTCTAAAACATGATCCATATCGGCAATGGTGCTAAAAATTCCATTATTCGGTCCTATGAAATAGTAGTTTGACTTGGATTGTAGCACTAGAATTTCCCTATTGCTTCCCACTCCTGGATCTATAACTATCATAAATATTGTTCCTTCAGGATAATGTCTGTAGGTGATTTTAATGATATATGAGGCTTCAATTATTGAAAACGGGGAAACCGCATGAGTAACATCTATAATATTAACAAGAGGGTTGATTTTTAAAATAACTCCTTTCATGCTCGCGACATAATGCATGCCTCGTGCTCCAAAATCCGTTAACAGAGCAATTAATTTTTGAGGAGAATTGTTCATATCATCGTTCTTCGATAAATCTTCTTGTCCTAATATTGAGATATTAACAGGACCTAAAAAATTTATTTCTTTTTGTATTTTTGATCAACGGTATAATAATCTTTTAATGCTTGAGATTTGAGATTATATTCTTCTTCCTTGTTAGCTTCCATTAACTCCTTGGATAATTCTGCGGCTTTTTTAAAAAAGATATAAGCACTATGAAAATTTTCTATTCTAATTGCCGCTCTTGCATCTTGAACCATTTTTGCTCGATTCTTCGTCAGCACGGGAATTTTATTGGATATTTTCGACTTGTGATCTAATGTCCTTGCCAAGTCTTTTTCTAACAATACCTCAGCAACTTCAGCAGCTTTCTTAAAAAATTTTGCTGCTTTGTCATAATCATTTATATTTAAAGCTTCTTCAGCTAATTTATAAAATTCTGAGATTTTTTCGTGTTCTTTATTTTGTATTTTTTCCAGTAATTCATCTGCAACCTGTCTATCTTTTTTATTTCCACTTAGCATTTCCTTAGCTCGATTAATAATGCTCTCGTTCAATAGGGCGGGATCTAAACTTTCTATTATTGTTTCTAAATGCTCGCTATAGATCTCCTCTAATTTCGTTTCAAATTCACTCTGAGATAGTGAAATAAAATCTATTAGTTCTAGTGCTGATGCAGCATTCTTTAATGAAGTTTGGAACTTCTCGGGTTTTTCATCTTCCTCAAGAATCAATCCCAATATCATTCCTGAAGCTTTTCTTGATAATCTCCCTTTAAATTCATGCATGTAAGATAAAAGTAAAATATCCTTGAGTTTCAGGAAATTATATATATTTTTTGAGTGATCTAAGTGCAATCGAAGAAATAAATCACCCGTAACTTCAAAATTTATTCTTTTATCGACAAAATAATATCCTAATACTTTATAATCAGAGTCTGTCGGTAATAGTATGGCAAAAGTTCCATTTGGCATTTTATTCTAATCTACGTTTAAGGTAACTTGATATAAAATAGATTAAACAGTAATGATTTAAAAAAATTTAGATATTTAAGTTCTGAATCTTGCTTGGATGATTCTATTGGTTTCTTCTCTAATTGATTGTATAATGGTCAATAATTGGGCATAGTATACATTATTTGCTACTGCTTTAGCAGCATTCTTTATGTCCTCTATTGCTTTAATCTCCTCTTCCCTTATGTTTTCAATAGCTTTATTTTCATATAATTCTTTGATTTGAGCGTTAAAATCATCCGAAAGTGCTTGCATGCTCTCGCTTGATCTTGTCCTGAATTGTTTTAAAACTTCAACAATCAACCTAATATTTTCCGTGAGGGACACAGTTTCTTCACTAAATTTTTGGCTCATGGCATTGATTGCCGTGCTCATGTTACTAATTTGAGCGATGGTTCCGTCCAATGAAGCAGTAATTTGGTCGATTTTCCGGATCATTTCATCTAATAATTGTTCGGCCATTCTTTTAATCACTTCTTATATACGTTCATTATAATTTTATAAAAATATAGCATTATTCACCTGAATCTTGATCTACTTCTTCCTCTTGAGAGGAAGCAGCATCCTTCATGGTTTTGACAGACTCTATTGCTTCAGAAAGGAGTAAATTTACAGTATCTTGGTTCAAAACCTCTCCTGCTAGTGAAGAAAAGCTTTCTAAGCTTGATATGAGGATATTGAATGCATCTAAACCCAATCCTTCCTTGAGTTTAAGAAATTCGGCGGTTACCCCCTTTCCGATCTCACTCAATACCTCTATGTGTTTCGTTTGAGTCTTATCTATTTCGGTAGAAAATGCGCTAATTTTTTCGGTTAGATTAGCAATTTTATCTTCAATATTATTATTTAGCCCATCTAATGATTTTTTGAGGTCTTGAATTGCGATTCCTAACTGCGCTATTCTATTATATATGTTTCCCAAAAGGTCCGTTAAAATTTCCGCCATGTTATTCACTTGTTTAAAATTTTGAGTTACCTATAAGATTTGTTTATAAGCCTATTTCGAAAGTATTTTATTTTCTAATATGATCTAATAGAAAGAACTTATATTTATTTGCTCTTTTTAGAAAAAAATAACAAAGTTCTATCCTTGATTCTAGTGGTTTTCCAAAAATTTTTATTTTTTTTATCTTTTAATATGATTAAAAGTAATAATGAATTATTCAAGGTCCATTAGCTCAGACTTTAACGCGGAATTACCGTGTTACTTGAACTGGTTAACAGGTTTGAATAGCTTGGCCAACAAGCGCAGGTCTTATAAATGACCCGCGGACGAACATTTTCCCTTATATTGTCCGTGTCAATAAAAACCTGAGATCCGGGGTTCGAATTACGTTTTAGATTCTGAAACTTAACGAAATTCCCCGATGGACCATTTATTTTATTTCTCTAGACTTTTAGGTTCATTTCATATTTATTATCATTTAAAAGGAAGAATCCGAATAATTTTCCTCAATTCACATTATTTAAAGAGATCAATCAATTTCTTTACCACACACCAGACAAATATCTAAAGAAGTATTATTTCCGCAATATGGGCAGAATCTATGGATTTCAGGAGGAGATGAAGGATTCGCTGTTAGGAGAAAAATAATTCCCAAAAAAATGAAAGATAATCCAAAATATATTAGGTAAGAGGATTCAATGCTTCCCACGCCAATTAAAATGAAAAAAAATCCTATGACGGTAAAGCAAGAACCTGTTACTTCATTTGCCATAATTTATGCCATCCATTTATTCTATTCTAATTTTGTACTACATTTTCCTAATATATGATGATCCAAAACAAAATTTTTAAATAGTCTTAATGACCTAAAATACGAGTTTTTTCATGCCGCATGCAGAGGTGGGGGCAGTTAAGCTTACTCAAAAAATTTAAATCAATTCAGAAATGTATATCGCTTATTTGTGTCATTATTTTTTCTTCTGAAAAATCTTCGTCATTTTCGACAGTAAAATTGCACTTATAGAACCTTCTAAGCTTAGCGGGCATAAATCACGCAAAGAATTCCCCCGAAAGTTTCATTAAAATACATGATGATTGATACTAATAAAGGAATCGTGAGTTCAGGGATTATGGGCATGGAAACAAAGGGATTTACAATAAATGAGATACCCATTATCAAAAAGCTTACCGAATAGAGCATTATGGTTTTATATCACATTTTAATCCAAGATTGCATGTTCTCTTTAAACATTAACCTTTTATATATCCTGCGGTGGCGTAAAAATACCATCCCCCGAATAATAACATTTAAAATCCAAATAAGATTCTTTCAATAACACTCATAAGCAAGGAATTTTCTACGTTCACGTAAGGAGCAATATAATTAAATATCAAGGGAAGAATCATTAATGAGAAATGTTATGGTGATTCTTATCTTAATTCGGATAAAAATATTAGATGGATTTGAAATGATTAAGTTGAGAGAAGAAAAACACATAGTATGATTTTTAAGGTAAAATAATCAAAAAAATGTAACCATCCAAGGGGGATATTTTCTGAAAGAAAAGATTTATTTGTTTAGGTTTGAGTTTATCAACCCTAAAACCCATTTTTTTATCTCTAAAAGATTTTTTAATAAACCTCCGACGTGAGTTTGGGGATAAGGCTGTTCGGGAGGGAGCCTTTGAGCAAATGTCATCCATTTATTGAGAGCAAGCTGAACTAGGCTGGCACCTTCAGCTTGCATGAATATTGGGACTACCGCAGCACTTTCACGAGCGTCTCCTATTGCAAAATATACTTTGCGAGCTATTGCTTCAATCATTGATAAGTGAGCGGCTTCATCAAGTTTTCTTTCTACAAGGATCGTTTTTAACAACTGTTCCTTAAATTTTGCATCCTTCATGATGAATGTATTTTTTCTCTGTTGCAGGGATGGTTGAATTTCAATAGTTAATTTATCATTAGTGCTTGCTTCAGAACTGTACATGGTGATCTTTAAGTGTTCATCCAATGATTCGATTACCGTGAATCGTTTTTGCTTTGAATGATATAATATCGCTTTTGAACCGCCTTTATTATTATCTTGTGATAATTGGAGGGAAATGCACCTGCTACTAATTGTATTGGAGGTATGATATGCTAATTCAAACAGTTCTTTCGTATTTAAAGGGGAATAATTTTCTATTATTTCTTTGGAGGGCCATTGTGAAACGATTGTGCTCTCGAATTGTTCTAGAAGTTTATTTTCCATGGTTGAATAACTTTAAAATTTTTAGTTTTAAATGAAAGAATTAATACTATAACACTAATTTTCATTAAAAAATATTGTGTTTCTAGGTATTTCTCTTTTTGAAAAGCATGTTTGGCATGTGGAACTCTATTGGATTAATTGTTGAAATGCTTTTTCAAGTCTCGTGATAGCGGAAATAATGTCATCAGTAGTTGCTCCAATGGCGGCATTCATCACGATATATGGAGTAGGGTAACTTTCACAGCACGTGCCAAAATCGTCTTCACTCGGATTAAAAACTCTTGGGCCCGTGACTCGGAGATTATATAAGACACCTCCTAAGGCAGTAATTTGCTCATTTTTTAGGGTTTCAAGAGACATTGCCACCGCCACGGGATTAAAAACGTCTAAAACTCGTTCTCCTATCTTTTCCGCAAATATTTTCATTTTTTCTTCCAATATCTTGCGATTTTGTTGTTGTCTTTCGAGAAGGTTTTGATATCCATTGATACCCAATGAGAGCAGTGAAACCAAAAAATTCACGACAGGGGTCGCTGATGCCCTCCCAGCATATGCCTGACTTACCTTTTCAATCGTTTCCTTGCTTGGAGATGCAATCAGAGCACCTCCTACAGGAGTTAGAAAGTTTTTATCCGTGGATTGAAGTATGATGTCGACACGACCAGCATCGATTGAAGAGCGTATGAGACTCATCCAATCAGTACTTTGAACTCCATATGCATTGATAATTATGTGAAATAGGTTTTTTTCTTTAGCAAGCTTGCTGATTTCTTTTAGATTATCATGTTCCCGAGGAGGAAAGAAACTAGTAAGAGAAACAATTGCAAAACAGGTATCATCGCATTCATCTCGGATATCCTCGATTGGAATTCTCACGGCATCTCCAATTTTTTTTCCTTTAATTATTTTTTTTTCTACTCCTACTAAATCCATTGCTTTCAATAGAGCATTATGATCAATTTGAGGTAATAATACTGCATTCCTATTTATCAGTAATTCTGAAGCTATAGATGCTCGAAGCGCCCCTAAACACAATGCTAAGGACATTCCCGTGCATAATGGTAGAACAACTGCACTTTTTATATTAGGTAAACCAAATTTTTTAAGAAAGTGACGAGCAAGAGTGTTTGCGAATTCATACATCATAGATCCTCCGGGTGCTTTTGGTTGAGGGGCTGTCAAGAATCCACTTCTCCCAACACCATGACAAAATCCTGCTGAAGTGTTTAAGTGGATCTTGGATGCGATTCTTGCCTCTCTTTCTCCAACCCTTGAGGCTCCTGGATCCTTATCAGTATCCATGTTAGATAATATTTGAAGGAAAAATTCAATTTGCTCATCACTCCAAGGATCTTTAGGCATGGTTTTTTGTTCAAATAATATTTTAATGGGATTCATAAATTCATTAAAAACAATTTGCCCTCTATTCAATATATTTTGAGGGATCTTCAAGTTAGAAGCCATTCCAATAAATTTTTCAAATTCTACCATATTATAACACGTATATTTAGATGATTGGCGGCCCTCGAGGGGAATCGAACCCCTATCCCTCCGCAGGATAACTAGGTTTGAAGCCCAGCGTCAGAGACCACTTATCGTCTAAAATTGTTACAATTTTAAATTCCAACCGTCAAGGGCCAATATAATTTTGTATCTAATCCAAATAATTTTTTGTATAAATTGAATCTTTTTATTTTTTACAGTTTTATTTGGAAATAAAATTTTTTGAACATTTTAAAATGATGACATCCCAATTAGATGTTGTGAAGAAATCTAATTTGGTTTATATTTTACCATGAATACGATCATTATCCAAATTACATAGAGGACTGCAATTCCCAATATTGGATTATCTCCACTAAGAATGTATTCCAATCCAAGCAGTCCTAAAATGACCATTAAAGTCATCATCATTATTTTACCTAAAAACATCCAAAAAAAGGTTTTTTTTACATTATATTTTACAATTCCTAATGGTATCATCAATAGAGATTCTGGGAGAGGTGAAATGCCAAAAATCAGAATCACCATGGGAATAAGCTTGGGCTTGTATAAAATAATTTTGCTCCAACGGTTTTCCAAATCAGGATTATCTTGGCTTAAAATATACTCTGTACCTCTTCCAATATAATAATCTAAAATATCACCAATAGAATTTGAAAGTGCTGAAAAAAATACTAATCCTATAATTAGAATCCACGCATGAGCATGAGATTCAACCCATATTGCGGTAAATAGAGCGACAGGCAGCATGTAGGGAATGGGAATGGGTATGAGAGCCCCCAAAAAACATAAAAGCATTACAAAACCAATGGCAATCCAATAATTCACGTTTTTTAAGTCGGAAAACCAATTCCCTAAAGCAAAGTAATTTCCTATCGTTGGAAAAAGTATAGCTAAAAATGATATTATTATGATACTAATTAAAAATATCACGAGAAAAATATTAGTTTTTAGATTGGATGGTTCAGCAGCTTCCATGAATTATCAATTTAAAATATTATTTAAGATAGCCCTTTAATACTTGTTTTGATATTTATGTTTTTCTTGTCGATATTGAGACAAAAATTCATCAGAGATCAAATCTTCAGGGATCAACCTTCGCACTCTTGATGCTTTTAATCCTAATTGGTAGACTAAATCAATAAAATGGACGATCATGTGGCATGTTGCACCATATATAATATACTTTTTATTGCTTGTTGTTTTATAATGATATCTCCCGACAGCAATAATATCATCGTGAAGGTTATACGTTCTTTCTTGATAGTTCTTTTTGTTAGCAAAAAATGTAATAGGAATTGTTAATATTTCAGATACTTCTTCTTCATTTTTCTTCATAATCTGAGTTTCTTCAATATAAGAGACGATGGGAGTGATTATGTATCTACTTGGAGTGACAAAGTCATCAAATGACCCTAAAACATGTATTCTCGATCGTGGAACATTAATTTCCTCTTCAGTTTCTCTTAAAGCCGTAACTAACACGTTTTCGTCTTCATAATCCCTTTTTCCTCCAGGAAAAGCCATTTCACCAGAGTGTTTATCTTTATTGTTATTAACGCGTTTAATCAGGACCAAATCATATGGTTCATTTTTATGAGGGAGAATTAAAAAATTAATTGCTGATTGAATAAACCTTTCTTCTTTGAATGAAAGTCTCTTTCTTGAATCAAGCAGTTCTAGTTTTTCTCTTATATATTCTTCATTAAAGATAAAATGCTTTGCCTTCATATCGAAGCTCTATTGGTTATTGATACGTTTTAAATGATTATTAAATTTTTTTCCATTTAAATTGAGAGATTGAAGGGATTTGATTTCGTTAATAGATAATCGGCTCAACTTAAGTTCTGAAAAA
>DXJM01000163.1 GCA_019057355.1 Promethearchaeota archaeon
AAAATAAAAAACGCTTTTTGAATAGGAAACATTAATTGCATAAAAATAATTTTTAAATTGAATTAAAAATTTAGATACATAGTATTTTTTTTAGGTGATACTTAAACGGCTACGATTGATTTTAATTTTCGGAATCAGATTCTTGGAAATGATATTGGTTCAACGTTAGCTTACTGTTATCAATGTGCTACTTGTTCAGGAGCTTGTCCCGTAGCCCAAGTTACGGAGGGAAGATACAATCCTAGGCGATTAATACTTGATGCATTATTAGGTTTGAAAAGCAAAATATTTGATTCAGATGATTCGTTTAATATTTGGGGATGTACCGTCTGTGACACCTGTGATGAAGTGTGTCCTCAAAAAGTTGAGCTTACTGAAATTTTTACCATTTTAAAAAATATGAGCGTTGAAAGAGGCGAAGCTCCAGATTATTACACTACTCAAGCTTTAACAATTCTTGAAAATGCAAAAGCAATTCCAATGCAACCTGCTATAGAAAGAAGGCGAGAACAGTTAAAATTGCCTAAAATTATGGAACCTGATATTGCTGAAGTGAAAAAACTCTTAGAAGCCACAAAACTTTCAAAAAAACTCGTTAAAAAGGAAATCTAATTTGGTTTGTAAGAGTTTGACTTTTATTTTATAACAATTGAGATAAATAAATTATATCATTTACTATTTAATTACATAATTATGTATTTAATAAGAAAGGTAGAATTGATTGAGAAAAATAGTAATAGGTGGTAACTGGAAAATGAATAGAGGCGTTCCGGAAGATGCCCAAGAAATGCTTATAAAATTAGTAAAAGGTATAAAAAAAATAACTAATATAGATATTTTTATTGCGCCTCCATTCACTGCATTAGAGTCTTCATTCCAGATAATAAAAAAATCAAGCGTAAAATTGGGAGCGCAAAACATATATTTTGAGGAAAATGGAGCTTTCACAGGAGAGATTTCCCCAAATTTTATTAAAGCTGTTGGATGTGAATATGTTATTTTAGGACATAGTGAAAGAAGAGACATTTTTAATGAATCTAATTTGCTAATAAATAAAAAACTAAAAAAAGCTCTCTCAATGGAGTTGAAACCAGTGGTTTGTGTCGGAGAGCATTTAGCTGAGAGAGAAACGGGGAGAACAAAAGAGGTCATTCAAAACCAAATAAATGAGTCTTTTAAAGATCTCAATAAGAAAGATATTATAAAAACGATAATCGCATATGAACCAATATGGGCAATAGGAACAGGTAAGACAGCCACACCAGAACAAGCAGAAGAAATTCACGTTCATATCAGGGAACTTTTATCTCAAAAATTTGATGTAGAAACAGCAAATAGTGTTAGAATTCAATATGGTGGGTCAGTAAATCCTGCTAATGCAGGAGCTCTTTTCAGCCAGGAAAATATTGATGGTGCCCTGGTTGGAGGCGCATCTCTTGAAGCAGAATCATTTTATGAAATTATTATTGCAGCTGAAAAAATCATTAAATAAGAATCTATTTTTTTATAATTTCATTTAATTTATTCATTATATTTTCATAAATATCCTCTAAATGACTTTCTGGCTTGCAAATATAGAGATAATAGTAAGGTTCAAACAATTTTTCTCCCATATAGCTCTCAGTTACACCCCCTCCCGAATTGTTTATGTAAACCCAAATTATTTCTCCTTTATAATTGATGATTCGTTGTTTTATACCATAAATGGGAATTTCGTGGGCTTGTGACATTTTTCTCAGAATTTTTTCAACATCTCTAAATGAGTATTTTTTACCAAATATATGAATAAGTGAGAGATCAAAAGATAGTACGCATACTTGTTCAAGACCACTTTGATCTTTTTCCAATAGAAACATATCTGCTACTTTAGTAAGGGCATCTACACGACTTAACAAATAATCTCTTGCTTTTTTATCATTTAATATATTTTCAATTACATCTTCTTCAGGTGGCAACAATTCTTCTGCAAACATCAAAGGAGCTCTTGGTTCTATTATCGTTTTATAAATTAATTCAATTTTTTGACGAAGAGCTTCTTGATTAAGGTAGGATTCTGAAGAACAAGTGATTAAGGTGTCTGATATTGGACCATCAAGCACATTATCATTAATAGGATTAGCCCCTTCAGATTGAAATTCTAGCATATAGATTTTTCTATCTATAGCACGAGAAAACTCAAATATCGCTGCTATTAATCCTGCAGTAAGTTCTACTTTAGATTCAGGATCGATTAATTCTTCTTCGCATTTATCTTTGGAGAAATCAAAGAATCTGAGAGATATTCTAACGCCATTAGGAATTTCATTTATTTTAAGACCATAATATGGAAATCCTGTAGTTGTAATAACGTTAAATTCGTATATTGTCATCGAATTTTTAATAAAGATTTTGTATAAATTAAACTTATTGTTTGTTATGTAATAATTTAACAATTAAAATTTTAGTATTTAAAAGAAAGAGGCGATGTAAGAAAACAAAATGATATAAAATTCAATTTATTCAATGATTATTGCAGGTTTCCCAGGTAATGCTTGAGATGCCTTTTTATTTCCTTTTTCATTTTTTTCATGAGAAATGATCAAATTGCACCCATATTTCTTTTCAATAATTTGCTTTATATCACTGTAAAACTTGAATTCCTCATCAGTTGAAAGACAAACTTTCGAGTATTTTCCAATATTTTTGAGAATTCTTGCAATAATTTGGCTTATAAGTTTCCCCCGAGGTTTTAAATCAGCCTCTTTCATTATAACGTTCATTATTTCTCCTTGATTATGGGTATTATCCACCAATGACATCAAGATTTCGTAAAGCTTAAATTTCCATTCATCAGCAATAATGAGCGTAATCTGACTTAATTTATCCTTATTCAAGATTGATTGTATGCTTTTAATGTCATCAAATACTCCATTTATCAATTTCCATTTGAAATCATTTTCATCAGTAAGGATATTATCATCCCATTTTGGCCATGCTGCTAAACTGAGATATCCCTTTTTTCCAATTAATTCCCATAATTCTTCTGTCAAGTGAGGCGTGATTGGATGTAAAAGAATGATAAATTTTTCTCGACATTGTTCAAATATTTCAAGCAAGACACCTTCTTCCTTATAGGTTTTAAGGTCCTTTTTGAATTGCATTATACTATTGACCGCATTCCTTATTTCTAATTTTTCAAGAAATTCTGTAACTTCTTTACAAGTTTTATTTAACCTGTATGTAATGAGGACGTCTCTTATGGATTTTTCAGTTCTTCTATTTTCTGGAGATTCAGCCAAAAATTGAAATGTATTTCGAATGTTATTAGAGGCCGATCCTATTTCCGTTTCGCTCCATTCAAGGCCTGATTCAGGACTTGCACCAAATAAGATAAAAAATCGGGCAATATCTGCTCCATATTCGTCCATAATATCTCCAGGATTGACTGTATTTCCATAACTCTTGCTCATTTTTACGCTTTTTAGGATATAATCCGTATCGCAGAATTTACATCTTTTATCATTCATTTCGGCTTTCATAGCAAATCGTTCACATTTAGGACAATAAGGATGCACCTTGTTTATCATTCCTTGTGTCAAAAGACGCTGGAAAGGTTCATCATGAGAATGAAGCCCGAGATCTCTTCCAACCTTCGTCCAAAATCGAGCATAGATTAAATGAAGCACCGAATGTTCAGCTCCTCCGCAATAAAAATCGATATTGCCCCAATAATCCACCATTTCTTTACTAAATGGGATCGTGTTTTCCATCGAAGGAGGATCGCAAAAAGCAAAAAAATACCAAGAAGAATCTACAAAAGTATCCATTGTATCTGTTTCTCTTCTGGCATCTTTTCTACAAGAAGGACATTTCACTTTCGTAAAGGTTACACTTGTTTCTAGAGGATTTCCTGAACCACTAAATTGTACATCTTTAGGTAAATAGACAGGTAAATCCTCGTCTGGTACCGGAACAACACCACATTCATCACAATAGATAATTGGAATTGGACATCCCCAATATCTTTGACGCGAAATACCCCAATCTCTTATTTTATAATTAATGGTGGCAAAACCCATTCCCATTTCTTCAAGTCTTTCAGAAATTGATTGAATTGCCATTCTATTTTCCATCCCATTAAATTCACCCGAATTGACGAGATATCCATCTTCTTCATAAGCGCGGGATATTTTTTCAGCATTCAATTCATAATCAGGCGGTTGAATAACGACTTTAATTGGGATATCATATTCTTGTGCGAATTCGAAGTCTCGCTGGTCATGTCCTGGAACAGCCATTACCGCACCTGCCCCATATTCATATATTACAAAATTTCCAATATAAAGGGGTACTTCTTCGCCTGTCATTGGATTAATCGCATACTTACCGATAAACATGCCTTTTTTTTCAACATCGATGTCTGTTCTATGAAATTTGTCTTGCCTGATTATTTCATCATAGAACTTGTTGAATTCCTCCTCATATTCCGAACCTTTTACCCATTCTTTTATCCATGGATGCTCCGGGGCAAATACCATAAATGTCACGCCAAAGACGGTGTCTGCTCTCGTCGTAAAAATATCTATTGTTCTATTTTGCCCAACAATAGAAAATTTTATAATGGTGCCTTCTGATTTTCCTATCCAGTTTCTTTGCATTATTTTTACTTTTTCAGGCCATTCTAGGTTATTAAGGTCATCGAGCAATTCTTCTGCATAATCTCGAATTCTCAAGAACCATTGCGTTAAAAATTTTTGATCTACTTCGGAATTACATCTCCAACATTTTCCCCCTTGAGCTTGTTCATTTGCTAACACGGTCTGGCAACTTTCACACCAATTTACATAACTTTCTTGCCTGTATGCTATACCTTTTTCTAACATCTTTAGAAAAAACCATTGATCCCACTTGTAATAGTTAGGATCATGGCTATATAATAATCTGTTCCAATCATAAGAAAGTCCAATTGCTTTTTGCTGTTTTTGCATGGTTTTAATATTGTCATCAGTCCACTCTTCAGGATTTGCCCCATGGTCGATTGCCGCGTTTTCAGCAGGCATTCCGAAGCTTTTATGGTATTTCACTTAACGTAAAATATTGTCATAGCCCATAGGATAAAGGACGTTAAAACCATTTAATCGCTTGTATCGAGCAAAACAATCACCAATAGTATAATTTCTAAGATGTCCCATATGAAGATTTCCAGAAGGATAAGGATACATTTCCAAGACATAATATTTTTTTTTTCTTTTATCTTTTTTAACTTGGAATATTTTATCTTTTTCCCATTTCTGTTGCCATTTTTTTTCAATTTCCTGAGGATTATATTCAATCATCATATTCTACCAATTATATATGAAGCATGGCCGGTCGTACTACGAGTGGTTGAACCGGGTGTTGGATAATTTGGCACCGGCGCATG
>DXJM01000164.1 GCA_019057355.1 Promethearchaeota archaeon
ATTCCTGATAATATTAACTATAATTCTAAATTTAAACAACTAAATTGAATATAAAATAGTAAAAATTATCCTTTTTTAAGGTTCGAGTAATGCCTCCAAAATTCTTCTTTTGGGGCCCTCTTTTAAGTAGACTCACTACTCTAAAGGACTTCTTTTACTTGATCGATTGAATTAATTTCATCATATTCGTCGTATTTATCTATTGGGATGCTTAAAAGCAAATAAGTAAAATTCCTAAACTTTTCTTCATTTAAATAAATGAAAGTTTAATCATTTTCCAGTTTTAATGTTATACATTCATTGGATTTTATATTCGAGCATAAAATATTATGAAATAATCAAAAATAACTCTATTTAAAATAATTCCGCAATATAATTTATTAAAAAATAAATCGAGATAAATAAGAAAAATGAACAATATAGACATTATTATTGATATATTCTTATGTAATTTAATTTGATACCAAATGATAGTTAATGATTTAATATCTAATTTTATAAAAAATCGAGAGTTATTATAGAGTAAAGAAGGATCTTTCTTGTTCATCATGGACGATATTAATGATAATAACGTGTCAATTTCTTTTTTTAAGGAGAAAGTAAAAGATTTTGTGGAAGAACGTGGTTGGGCCAAGTATCACTCGCCAAAAAATTTGGTTCAAGCACTAAATTGCGAAGCAGGAGAGCTTTCACAATTATTATTGTTTAAAGAGCTACCTATTGAAGAGATCGTAAATGATGACATGCTATTGAACAAAATTGCCGATGAAAGTGCAGATGTTTTCATTTATTTATTAAGTCTTATCAATTCAT
Organism: Promethearchaeota archaeon; assembly: GCA_019057355.1. Lineage (GTDB taxonomy): Archaea > Asgardarchaeota > Lokiarchaeia > Sigyniarchaeales > SOKP01 > FT1-020. The sequence continues at coordinate 814 of DXJM01000164.1, forward strand.
TAGGATTGGATCTCACCGCATCTTTCATGAGCAAAATGGATAAAAATAGGAAAAAATATCCGATCTCTGAATTCAATAATGGTATTTATTTTAAAAAATGATTAGACATCGTACTCAGGAGTTAATAATAATAATTTTTATGGAGTTCTTCATTATTAGTAATCATGGTAACTGAAAACATTGATGATTTAATCAAACAGCAATTTGATAATACCTTAAACGATACAAATTTTAACATTCCAAATGCCCGTTTGTATAGAGGAAAGGTAAGGGATAATTACATCTTAAATGAAAAAAGAATCATAATCGCAACCGATAGATTATCCTCGTTTGACAGGGTTATTACGACGATTCCCTTTAAAGGGCAGATGCTAAACCAGGTGAGCGCCTTTTGGTTTGAAAAAACAAAAAATATCATGAAAAATCATGTGATTGAAATTCTTGATCCTAATGTTGCTGTTGTCCATCAATGCGAAACAATACCTATTGAAATTATAGTAAGGGCATACATTACGGGAACAGCATGGAGAAATTATCTGAATGGAGATCATCTCTCTGGAGTCATATTACCAAAAGGGTTGAAAAAAAACCAGAAACTAGATGATATAATCGTTACTCCTTCTACAAAAGCGGAATCGGGTCATGATATCTATATTTCGAAGGAAGAGATCATAAATGAGAAAATGGTAGATAAAGATGTTTATGAAGAGATGGAAGAGGCTGCAATTAAGCTATTTGAGTTTGGACAGGAATTTTGTAGAAAGAATGGACTAATCTTGGTTGATACGAAGTATGAAATGGGGGTAAAAGAGGAAGATATAATGTTAATTGATGAAATTCATACGCAAGATTCATCACGATTTTGGATTGCTGATACTTATGAAGAATTGTTTAAAAATGGGAAAGATCCCGAGATCTTAGATAAAGAGATTTTCAGAGAATGGTTGATGGCTACGTATCCGGACATATTTCCCAACATAGAACCTGATCAAATGATTCCTCCCATTTCAGATGAGATTAAAATTGAATTAGCAAAGAGGTACATGAGAAGTTATAAAAAAATCACGGGATTGGATTTTAAACCCGAAGTAGGTGCTGTTGAACAGAGAATTATTACCAATTTGAAAAAAGCACATTACTTTTAAAATAATAGAAAGACTTTAATTAAATAATAATCGTATTTTTCTTATCATGATTGATGCCATTTTTCTCTTGATTAGTTTTGGATTGTTTGCAATTTCCGTATTCATGTTGATGTATGACATGATATCTCCGAAATTAGAACGAAATAAAAGTTTAGGAAAAAAATTACCTAAATTCACGGGAATTAGTTTATTATTCATAATTCTATCGATATTAATGCTCGTTATAGCCAGTCTTCCTTACATGAGAGTTACAGTTTAAAACTGAAAGAAAAATTTAGAGAAAGGATTTGCCTTTACATGAAGAACTAATGAATAATTCTCAATTTTCGTTATTATCAAATTAATAGAAATAATTTAAACTCATCAAAGTTTTACTTAATTATTAATGAAACTATGTCAATATTGAAGAAATACTAGAGATATTATATAATTAAAATATACCATATTAACTCAGGAAGGGTTTCAGTAAAAATGAGCAAGGATGAAAACTGGATTGTAGAAATTGTTTTAGAAAACAAGCCTGCGGCAAGGGACCCTGTAGGCACTGTTATTCAAAAGGATCTTTTAGCAAAAAAAGGATATGAAATGGTTTCTAATGTAAGATCAGGTCAATATTTAAGGATTTATCTTACAGCGAATGACGCAAATGATGCAAGAATAATTATAGATAAGATGTGTAATGAACTTCGCATCTTCAATCCAGTAACACAGAATTTAACCATTTTAAATGTATTTAAAACATAATCTTTTTAAGAGCCATGACCATTAAAATAGCCGTCATCCAATTTCCAGGATCCAATTGTGATTTTGATGCTGTTCACGTTCTCAATAATGTAATGAATGTTGATGCTGAATTAATATGGCACAATAATTTTAAAGAAGCTCACTTTGATGGTTGTATCATTCCTGGAGGATTTTCTTTTGGAGATTATCTGAGAGCGGGAATTATTGCTGCTCATAGTCCTGCAATAGACGAGGCAAGAGTCATGTTAAAGGATGGAAGACCAATCATTGGAATATGCAACGGATTTCAAATTTTAACAGAAGCTCGATTTCTCCCAGGAGCTTTATTGAGAAATGAATCTCTCAAGTTTATTTGTAAGTGGGTCAATATCAAGGTAGAAAATAATAAAACAGCATTTACTAATAGAATAGAGAAAGATTCTGTTCTCAGCATTCCCATAGCTCATGCTGAAGGCAGGTATTTTACCGATAATTTAAATGAGCTCGAAGATAATGATCAAATCGTGGTAAAATATACAAATAAAAGGGGAGAGATTTCCGAGGAGAGCAATCCTAATGGATCCCTTGAAAACATAGCAGGAGTGTGTAATCTTGAGAAAAATTGCATTGGATTAATGCCTCACCCGGAGCGGGCTTCAGAATCAATATTGAGTCCAAAAGGAACGACTCATGGTAAGCTTTTTTTTGAGAGCATGATAGAATTTATAAAAAAGAGGGGTTTCTGATGCCAAAAGTAAAGAGTAATGGAACTGAATTGAAAGTCGATTTAACCGATAAAGAAATCACGCAAATAAAAGAACTATTAAATAGAGAGCCTTCTATAACTGAATGGGGGATGTTTGATGTCATGCATTCAGAACATTGCTCGTACAAGTCATCCCGTCCCAAGTTAAAATTTTTTGAAAATGCTGAGAAAAATTATGATCGTGTCCTTGCAGGTCCTGGACAAGACGCGGGAGTGATTGATATTGGAGATGGGTATTGTTTGGCCTTTAGAATTGAATCTCATAACCATCCCTCCGCTATAGAACCATATCATGGGGCTGCTACGGGTATTGGAGGGATTATTAGAGATATATTATGCATGGGCGTGAGACCAATTGCACTACTGGATCCCCTCAGATTTGGCACGTTAAAAAATAATCCTCACTCACAATGGTTATTAAAATACGTCGTTAAGGGTATTGCTGATTATGGAAATTGTACGGGAATCCCAACTATTGGGGGAGAAGTGGAGTTTGATGAGAGCTTTGAAAGTAATTGCTTGGTAAATGTGGCGTGCATAGGATTAGGAACAATTGAAGATTTCAACCATGCTCCAAGTAGAGCATATCATCCAGGAGATTACGTGATACTCATGGGAGGATCGACAGGAAGAGATGGTATACATGGAGTTACTTTTGCCTCGAGAACCTTAACTGAAATGTCAGAAGCGGATAGACCAGCAGTTCAGATTGGCGATCCGTTTACAAAAAAGATGATTATAGAAGCCACGATCGAAGCCATAAAAACGGGACATGTAAGAGGATTAAAGGATTTAGGAGGAGGAGGCATATCATGTGCATTGAGTGAATTAACTGGAGAAGGGGGCACTGGAGCTTTAATTGACATGGCAAATATATTTACCCGAGAACCTGGAATGACATCGTTTGAGATCATGCTATCAGAATCTCAAGAGAGAATGGCCTTTATTGTAAAACCTGAAGGATTAGAGGATATTTTAGCCATTTTTAAAAAATTTGAAATGTCTCATGCTGTTATCGGAAGAACTGATGATTCGGGAGTTTTAAAAGTAAGAGATGGTGAAAATCTTGTCGTTAATTTGCCCTCAACAGCATTATCGGACGCACCCACGATCCAAAGAGAAGAAAAATCTCCTGATTATCTAGACGCGTTGCATAAACAAAAAACTCCCGAACCAACAAAAGAACTTAAAGAAATTATGCATGCTTTAATCTCTTCTGAAAATATATGCAGTAAAGAATGGATATATCGACAATATGACCATGAGGTAGGTGTAAGATCTGTTGTCAAGTGCGGAGAAGGAGATTCTGGTGTTTTAAGAATTATTGGCACTGATAAATTTATTGCAGCAAGTGTTGGAACTAATTCAAAACACTGTTTTTTAGATCCTTATGAAGGTGCAAAAGGAGGCTTAGTAGAAACGTGCGGTAACGTCATTGCGAATGGAGCAAGACCACTGGCCATGGTAAATTGCTGTAATTTTGGAAATCCGGAAAAGCCCGAATCTTATTGGTATTTTTCTAAAGCACTGGATGGAATAAATGATTTTTGCAGGACATTAAAGATACCGATAGTGGGAGGAAATGTATCCTTTTATAATGAAGATGAGGTGAAAAACACTTCCATCAAACCTACACCCGTTATTATGATTGTTGGAATCATCGAGGGAGCGGAAAACATCATTACACTTCCTTTTAAAAAACCTGGGAATGATATTCTTCTCATTGGAGAAACCAAGGGCGAGCTTGGTGGATCGGAATATCATTCAGTTATTTACGGAACTGAAGGGGGAGTTCCTCCAAAAATTAATGAGAGCATTATTAAAGCCACTTGGGAGTTCCTTTTAGAATTGTATAGTAAAAACCTTGTAGAAGCAAATCATGATGTTAATAAGGGAGGTTTTATCATCACCATAGCAGAAATGTGCTTTAAGAACAAATTGGGAGCTAACCTTGACCTCACGGATTCTAATGTAAATGATTTAAGAGATGATATCTTTTTGTTTAGCGAATCTGCTGGACGTTTTGTAATTGAATCAGCCACAAAAGAACACGATATAATAATGGAAATAGCTCAGCAACACGGGGTCCTTGTAAGAAAACTTGGGAATATCATTCCTGAACCAAAGATAATCGTTAGAGGATTGAAAGAAAATGATATTTTTCTTGATGTGATTAAACTAAAAGAATTACATGCTTCGACCTTACCTGACTTAATGGAAATATAAAATTGAATCATAAAAAATAGATTTTTTAATAAAAATAATGGAACCAAAGGTTTAACATTTATCATTTTAATACTGAAAAAGGGTTTTTTTTTATAAGTGATATATTTTTTAATTATCATCGTTTTAAAATAATAGGGATATATTTTTTTCTTCGAAAATGTATATGATTGAGAATTTTTTTCTCAGAATTGATAATAAAGAGTAAAGAGTTTTAAATTAAAATGAGAGCAAGAACATGTCTTAAATGCCGGGAATATATCATAATTCATACAGATAATCCAGTTAGTCAAGAAAATGTTAAAAAATTTGAGAAAATTCACTTAGGGCATTCCGTGGTTACAGCAGACTATTTCGAGATAAAAGAAATTTATAAGCGCTTTGATCCAAATAAAAAGGTTGATGAAGAAAAAAAAACAATTAGAATTTAATAGTCTATTTTTTTATTAAATTGACGGATCTGCATTTAAAATTTAAAAAGCGAGTCTTAAGGTACTGGATATCGAAGATTTTTTTTTCTGATAAAAATCTATTTTTCTAGTCTATTCCAAGTAGTACAAAAATGTAAAATTATTTATAGCTGTATTATTATGTATCTTTTTGGGGATATTGAAGTTTGAATTTGAAATTATAAAAATGGGGTAATTTCAATTAGAGCACGTGCGTGTATAAAATGCAAAAAATATGTTTTAATTCAACCGGATAACATCGTGGGTCAATTAATCCAAAAATCGTTTGAGAAAAAACATGAAAAGCACAATTTAGTAACTCTTGATCTAATGGAAATTTTGGACTTTTATAAAGAAAGCACTGAAAAAGAACATGATATACCTGAAATTGAGATGTAAGGTTGGATGAAAAACGGAAATAAAGTATTTAAAGATAGAATTTAGGGTGTCCTTCAGCTCATTTATTCTTCATTAATTCCTTAGGTTTCTATTTAGTTCATATTTACCCGTAACATTGAAAAGATAGAAGTATTTTAATTCTATTTCATTATATGAAAATCATGAATCCTAAATATCTTAAGGTTTCGATTACAGAAAAAGTGGCAACGGTCACGATTCACCGTCCAGAAAAGAGTAATGCACTTTCGCCTGATGTATTGAGCGAGCTAGATGATATTTTTAGTGAACTGAGCGAAAATCAGGGTATAAACGTGATAGTACTCACGGGTGGTGAAACATATTTCTCGGCAGGGTTTGATCTTAATTTTATCAGGACTTTGGAAAAAGTATCCAATGAGGAATTTACTGCCCTCTTTCATAGAGCATATCGAGCGATAATGTTCTGCAGCCAACCAGTTATTTGTGCCGTGGGAGGTGCGGCGATTGCAGGTGGTTTTGACCTGACCTTGATGTGTGATATACGCTATGCATCCGAGAGAGCAAAATTTGGACAACGTGAAATTACTCTCTCGCTCACGCCAATTATGGATCCTTTATGGAGGATCATTGGATTAGGTCGTGCAATGGAAGTAGCGCTTACTGGGAGAATCTATGATGCTCATGAAGCTGAGAGAATGGGGTATGTTAGCAAGGTATTTCCTGAAGGGAAGCTAATGGAATCTGTTTCACAAATCGCTCAGAACATGGCAAAATATGATCGAGAGTGTTTGAAAGAAACCAAGCAGCTCGTACACAATATTTTAAACAATGATTTAAATAGTGCAATGAGATTGCAGGAATGGCTTTTTAGAACATTTATTGGATCCAAGGACAATCATGCAAGGATTGATTCTTTATTAGAAAGCTTGAAAAATAAATAATTGATAAAAAT
>DXJM01000165.1 GCA_019057355.1 Promethearchaeota archaeon
AGGTGGGTGGACGTGTTGAGTCATCAGGTATTTTTTTTTGTGCTCCATCTGAAAAATTTAATATAAAACGTAAAGGAAATTTTATTGTTAAAATTTAGTTTGTCCTATTTGGGAGAATATTAGAAGAATTATATTACCCTAATAATTCAAAAAGCCCATTTGATTGACCAATCGTCCAATTTATCAAGCTTGTTATAATTCCAACAATTATAAAGAAAATAAACAGAGAGAAACCAATTAAAAGTGCATATTCAACCATATTTCCTCCATATTTGTCCCTGAAAAAATTTTCAACTAATTTTAAAGTTTTTTTAAGAACGCTCCCTACTTTCATAACAATATTTTCTTGCTATATTAATATTTAAACTGCACTAATAAATTAAGAATAATAGTAGGCTCAATAAAAGCAGTAAAATATATTTCAAAATTCTAATATTTTTAAAACTCGATTGAGCTCACTTTCAGTTGCTTTTTGTCTTGGTATTTTTAATTTGAATCGTTCATCATCATTCATTCTAGGGATAATATGAATATGAAAATGGTTAATTTCCTGTCCTGCAGCTTTAAAATTATTTTGAAGTATGTTATATCCTTCAATATCTAATTTTTTATGAATATGACCTGCTAAAAGCTTGACAACCTTAAGTAATTCCATTAAATCCTTTTCATTTATATCTTCAATATTATTATAATGATTCTTTGGAATAATTATTGTATGACCTTCAAGAATCGGAAAAATATCTAAAAATGCTAAAACATATTCATTTTCATAGATAATTTTAGAAGGGATTTCTTTACTAGCAATCTTACAAAAGAGGCAATAATTGTCGTTCATAATAAATAACACTTATATTTTAATTACAAAATAAATAATATGAAATCTAAATTAAAAATTTTTAACTGACTTAAAGTTTTAATTCTATTTAAATATCATTTTATAGCAAATGGACCTTGATGAAATTAGGGAATTAATAGAAAATAAAATATCTCCAAAGTTATATATACTTAAAGGCGAACATTATGGTATACACTATGGAGAATCAAAAAATACCCCAATAAATAAAGTTTTAATTACTTTAGATTTAAGCTTAATAGCAATTCATTATGCGATTAGACATAAAATTAATTTAATCATTTCATTTTATGGTTTGCTACATGGACCAATAGAAATATTTGATAAAACTTTAGTTAACAAACTAAATTTACTTTCAAGATATCCTGTTTCGATTTTTATTTTAAATTCCTCTTTTATATCTGCTGAAGGAGGCATTTCAGACTTAATCTCAGAAATGTTATTCTTAAAATTAGATCAAACCTTTAATATATTGAATTATCATAATTATGAGATTCCAATTGGACGGATATGCTATCCAAAATTCTATCTTAATCAAAAAACCGATTTCACTTTAGAAATGTTAATTAGAAGATTACGCGATAATGATATTATTGAAAAAATAATTTATGTTGGTGATTTGAATAGAAAGATTAATAAAATCTGTATTATTGGCGGGGAAATCTTTAAATTAGAATATTTAGATCAAGCTTCAAATTTAGGGTGCGATTGTTTCATTTCAGGTAAATTTAGTTTTTTGGGAGCGAGTCATGCAAGTGATATAGGCATTTCCCTAATACAGATTCCTTTCTATGAAACGACCTGTCTTGCTTTAAAAAAATTATCTAACATGTTAAGTTTAGAATATCCAAATGATGAATTCATTTTTTTTCAACATAAAAATCCGATTCAATTATATAAATAGATATTTTTTACATAGGTAAGATTAATATTTGATAAAGATAATTAGCATTATAGGTTCCCATTATTATGATATTTCGAATTAATTGTCAAATAAATAATTCAAGAGCGAATTTGTTATGGTATTGCTAGAAATTAACGGAAAAAAACCCCATATTAGTGAGAATGCATTCGTGAGTCCTTCAGCGACTATTATGGGAGATGTTATAATACGCGACAATGCAATTGTTTGGCCAGGAGCGATAATTCGTGGCGAGAATGCTCCAATTGATATTGGTGAATATAGCACTATTTTTGATGGAGTAATATTATTAACTAGATCACCAAAATCTTCAATACTTATAGGGAGATATTGTATTATTGAAACGGGTGCAACAATTCTGGGATGTTTTATGGAAGATTATGTCCAGATTTTAGAAAGCACCCTTATACATGAAGAGAGTTCAATCGGAGAGGGTGTTATAATTTTAAAGGATAGTGAAGTGCCTCCTGGCTTGGCAGTTCCCGCTAGATCCGTTCTAAAAGGTAGACCTGTTGAAAAGATGAGAGAACAAACTCGAAATGATGTTTTAGATCAGAAAGAAAGAGCTCATCATTATTCAGAATTATTTTTAAGGATAAAACAACACTTCCCAAGTGCCCAAGGATACATGCTGACTTTCCAAGATTTTATAAAATTATTATTCAAGCAAGATCAAGAGGGATTATTAAAATAGGAAAAATATTAGGTTTTTACATTAAGTTTTTTAACAAGATCTTTATATCTTGAACGGAGGGTGACTTCAGTAACCCCCACCAACACAGCTATGTCTTTCTGGCTTACTCTTTTACCCCTTATTTTTGAGGCTAAATATAATGCTCCCGCACACAACCCTTTTGGATCTTTTCCACTCGTTGAAAATTTTGAAGTATATATGTTTAGTATCTTAATTGTTGCCTTTTCATCTTCGGTATCTAATCCTAATTCTGCTATGTAACGAGGTATTAGTGAGATTGGATCGGTTGAGGGTGCTTTTAAGTTCAATTCTTTTATCAATGTTCTATAACATCTTCTCACATCCTTTGCATCAACAGATGTTTCATCTAAAATTTCTTGTAATGTTCTGGGTATTTTTTTCTCCCGGCATGCAAAATATAAGCATGCGGCCACCATTCCATTAATAGATCTTCCACGAAGTAATTTTTTCTTGAATGCGTCAATATATAAACGAATTGCTGCTTTTTTAACATGATCTGGTAGGTTTAGATTACCTGCAATTCTCTTTAATTCGGTAGTAGCAATAAGCATGTTCCTCTTATCCCAAGTCATTCTCGAATTCCATTTAGCAGCTCTTTTTAAATCAGGATTTTTAATATTTTCTTTTGGAATAATAGTACTTAAACCTAAATCTGGTAATAATATAGATATCGGTGATCCAGTTCTCTCACGCCTTTCTTTTTCTTGTTTAGTAAAGGCTCTTTTTCCACTATGCGACGTATCTACTATTCTTTCGCTGATTACTAAACCACATTGACCACACACGATCTCGCCCTTCTCTTGAATAGAAATTATTTTACCTCCACACTCTACACAATCAGTGAGAAAATAATCATTTTCAGTATCTATATCCATATTTTAATAATCCCTCTTTATTTTTTTGGTATATTTTAAAAAAAAAATCTTAAGTGAATTATTATTCATTTATACCTTTATTCCCG
>DXJM01000166.1 GCA_019057355.1 Promethearchaeota archaeon
AAAATTATTTAATATTTACAACGCATTATATAATTTAGCATAATTGCATCGAGATTAAATTTCAGGAGATGATCGTTTATGTTTAAGCACGAATTTCACGATCTCACGCTTGAGGCCCTTGAAATCATTAAAAAACGTGTTATGAGTCACTTCCTTTCGTAAGAACCTCCAACACCATTCCATTGGATTGAGATCAGGGGAATAGGGAGGTAAATACGATAATTCAAGTCGTTCTTCGTTGTGCTCTAAAAATGGTGCTAATTGCTTGGCGTGATGGACTCTGGCGTTATCCAAGACAATGATAAGTCTTTTAGAAGGTGGATATCTTGCTAGAAGGCCTTCTAAGAAATGTTGAAATTGTTCCGCTTTTAATCCGTTCGTCAAGGCAACGTGCAGGTTGCCTCCTAGTGGATCGACGGCTCCAATGAGTGGCTGACGCTTGCGGCCACCATGAGTATATATTTTTGGTTGATGACCCTTGAGTGACCACATTCGCGTGATGGTCGAGGCAAATTGGATGCTTGCCTCGTTGAGAAAAAGGATTAAATCGTTTGGGTCGAGATTGTCGATTTTTTTTTAAACTCCTGGACGAATCGCTTTTAATCGTCGCGATTTGCCTTTGGAAAGGCATATCTCGGTCTCTGTAGGGTAAAACCAAGCTCGTGAATGAGATATTGACATTGTCGTACTTTTAAAAGAATGCCAAACTTGTTCTTGATGCGTTCCGAAACGTGCTTGCCTTCCCAGTTGCTAAAATCATAGCCTAAATCTCGAGGGTGCGTTAACACGTCCTTTTTTAATTCTTCTTTTTGTTCCGCCGATAACCTCGATGGTCGTCCTGGAGAGACTTTTGGAGCGAGTGCTGGTAAACCTCCCGTATTGAACGACTTTACCCAAGATTGGATTGTCACGTCCGAACGTTTCATTATTTTCGCAACCTTGTAGCAGCTTTTCAATTCGTGCATCAAGATGAGGGCGTGATATCTTTCTTTCAGGCGAGAATTCTTCTCAACCTTGTAAAGCTCGACCAATTCGTCATGATTGGGTGTTTTTCTCGTGATGAAAAGCTTTTTCATAAATGTAACTTATTGAAGAGCTTTTTGTAAGGTTGTGATATGTGCGTGATACAAAATAAATGATATGAAAAAAGCTTAAAAATTTAATGCGCTATAAATAATATACAGTAAAATTTAAGTTTTCATGAGAGAACCTATTATTAGTGGTGGAATCTTCATTAGAGCGATTAATTATACCAGAAATTTAAGATGCTGGTCTAAAATATAAAAAGTAAAGGTTCATATTAGATGTGAAAGATTTTTTAAAATTGATTCCTTTCGCACTCGTCCAATTTCTAAATCCCTCCTTTCAATAACTACATTCAGGTCTTCGATAAGCTTTTCGGCAAAATAATCAAATGAAAAAGGGAATTGATCATTTATTTTAAAGTATTTCTTTAAAAATACTTTTATAAGTTCGATTTTATGTCTTGGATCATCCATTTCAAAGATCCCAGGATTGGTATCTAATAATGCACAGCAGATCCACGCCAAATCATCATGAAAATTTCCTTCATGTGATTCTTCAAAATCCATGCCATAGATTGTTTTTGTTAAAGGATTGTAAAGAAAGTCCCTCAACCGTGCATCGCCCTTATTGAGGACAACGTAGCCCTGTTCATCATTTTTGTGTATGACGTTATTTTGATGCAATATTGCGAACCATCTTGCTAGTTCTTTAACACCATGTTTTATATTTCTCCGAATTTGATGTTTAAGTTCTTTTAAAGAAGTGATGCTTTTCAAATTATTATTTATATAGTTGGTCAAGTTGATTCCGTTTAGTTTTTCTAAAATAATATAGGGTTTTTTATAAAACAGGGCTTTAGGAACATTCAAGTCCTGGCTTGTTAATTTTAGCAAGGTTTTATATTCTATTTCAGCAAATTCCGTCTGAAATAGTTTTAAAACCACCACGTTAGGAAAGTTTTTCGGTCTCTTTTTAAAAATTAGCTCAAAGACCATGTTCTTCTTACTGGTGAGACGGTTGAGGACGAAATCATTATCTCCATCGATGAATTCAGGTAATTGATCGCTGAGATCATTTATTACTTGTTCTTTAATTTTTTGAGGATCCATCTCACTATTCTTAAGGAGTGTAAGCTATTAAAAAGTTGATATATCAATTGACTGGTCATGACATTATTCGAATGAACATGTTCAGCATTAAGAATAATAGAGTTATGAATTATTATAAACACAAATAAATGGAATAAAAGGTTGATTGTCATGATGAGCGAGAAAAATCATAAATATACCTTAGGAATTTTTTATGGACTTGGTCCTGAAACAGAGATGTTATCGCAAAAGTTTGCAGGTCACCTCATTAATACCGATGATTTTTGTAAAGCTTGTGAAAACATGGAGCTGGACATAAAATGCGATAAATGTCGAGAGCACTTGCCAAATTATTCGAGTTCTATTTATTTCTATGAACAGGTGGGAAAAAACATTCCCGATTTTGTAGAAGACCCCGGAGAATTCTTGCCCGAGAACTTGCCTCCAGTCGATTTCTTGCTAGTTGTGGGCATCCATCAAGATTTACTAGGAGGGCTTCCCGATTATTTAAAAGATAAAGGAACAAAAGCAGTTATCGTTCCAATTGAAGATCCAAAATGGGTGCCTCCAGGATTGCAAACTCAAGTTTTAAAGGAGTTTGAAAATAACGGAATTCAAGCAGCATTTCCAAAACCATTTTGCGCGTTAAGTAAAGATTATGATGAAAATAACAAGGTAGGGTATCATCTCACCCAAGAGCACGATCGCGTCCACGAGTTCATTGATTATTTCAAAATAGGCGTTCCCATCGTATCATTTTTGCTAACACCCGATGGAAAGGCAATCGAAGATAGATGCGTAATCCAATCAGCTCCATGCGGATCCACCTATTATATTTGCCAGCAACTCAAGGGAAAATATTTTGATGATAATGGCACGTCATTGAACGAGAAGATAAGCAAGGCTCATCATGCATATCCATGCAATGCGTCCATGGACCAGGACTCGATCTTGAAGGATTCTTGCCTTCACGTGGGTGGCTATCTCGTCCGGAATGCAATACGTCGAGCATTAAACTTGGAGGAGCAAGAAGGGCAAAAATTGAAATACGTCATCAAGTAATTTGTTCAAAATGGGTTATTTAAAATCTAAACATCCATGAATATCCTTTTTAGTGGACTTTAATTAAAGGCGTGACCGTCCCGTGTAGAAACGGTCAATCTGAGGCGCCGGAAGACGCATGATTGGGGAGCTTTATTTTATGATGCTGCGAGCCGCATTGATATATGCATCCAAGCTCTGACTACAATGAGGGCAGGTAAATTGCTTGCCAGAAGGAGTGCTCCGCTTGCCACAGAAGGAACAATCTTTAAAATCTTGAAAATACTATCTAAAAAAAATTAAATA
>DXJM01000167.1 GCA_019057355.1 Promethearchaeota archaeon
AAATTATTTTAGCTCTTTTGAATTAAATTAATTATATATTTTTCAATAAATATAGAAATACCAATGCCGCTAACGAATATTCAAAAAAAAAATATCATACCAATTATTATCGTTACAGTCTTACTATTCATCTCTTGGGCGTGCACGACCATGCTCATACCAAGTTATGGCATCATCGGGCACGAGTTTGGCATTCCTGAAGGGTGGTTTGCCTTACCGGATGCTTTTTTTATCCTCATTAGCGCAGCATTTGCTCTTTTTTGGGGGTATTTTGCGGACAAAGTAGATAGGATAAAAGTTCTCATGGCTGGAGGTTTTTGTTGGACCTTTGGAATGCTCCTTACATCTTTTAGTGATTCTTATGAATATCTATTGCTTTCAAGAGCGATTAGTGGTGCGGGATTGGGGTGCGTGTTACCAATCGGATATTCTGTGATTGCGGACGCAATTCCTGCGGATGAAAGATCAGGATGGTTTGGTGTATTGGCAATTTTAAGTTCAATATCAAACGCTTCTGGACAAGCTTTATCATCATTTCTTGGACCTATTACGAGTTGGAGGTTTCCCTTTTTATTATTATCAATCATTAGTTTTGTTGTTATATTTATTTTATTTTTTGCAAAGATGCCACATAAAGGTGAGGGTGAGGGGGAATTATTAGAATTAAACGAGATGCATCTTGAATATTGTTATAAGATCTCGAAAAAGGACTTGAAGAAGATAGTAATTAAAAAAACAAATAAAAGGCTCATCTTTCAGGGATTTTTTGCAATAGTACCCGGAACTGTTTTAGTATATTATCTAACCACGCTCTTACGAGAATATTTTTTTTATAATTTACCAGAGAAAATAATAATACAAACATCAACAGTCTTCGCTGGTTTAATCGGTGCAGGGTACATTTTAGGAAGTTTAATCTTTTCCCGTCTTGGTGACATGTTATTTAAGAGAAATAAGAAGAATAGAGCACGGTTGGCAACATTTTGCATGGTAATTTCAATTCCTTTGGCATTAGGGATGTTTTTTTCCTTACAAGTGATTGATTATGATGTTATAAATGCAAGTATAAATTACCCTCCAATCATTGCAAATGAGGAGGTTGGAAAGTATATTATTCTCACGCTTGGTGCAATATTTAATTCATATCCTTCTTACATTGCTTGTATCTTTTTTGCATTATTTGCTTCAATTTTAAGCGCGGGGCCCGTAGCAAATAAGCATGCGGTAATGCTCGATGTTAACATGCCAGAACATAAAGGAACTGCTGCCTCTTTATTTAATCTTTCCGAGCAAGTAGGGAAGGGGCTAACGCTTCTACTCACGTCTTGGCTAATTTTTTTATTGGCAAACATGTATCACATGATGATTATTGCAATGTTTTTCTGGGTTCCAGGTTCTATCTATTGGATTTTAGCGAGTAGAAGCGTAATAGGCGAAATGGATGTAAAATCTAAGATTCTTTCCGAACGAAGCCAAAATACATTATTAGATCATATATTTGCATTAGAAGTAGAGATGGATAAGGCTATTCAAAAAGTACAGGATTCTAAATATTATATTGATACAGATGAAAAAAAGTTTTTTCGTCTCTTAGATGAATCTTTAAAAATTTTTAAACAGTGCGAACGCATTGGAGAATCTCGTAGCATTACCAATATTGAAAAGAGAGCGGCGGGCATGAGAAGTCGAGTGATATCCATTAAAAATGACGTGAGGAAAATATACAGAGAATTAAAAAAAGATAAAATTTCTGCGGAAGAGAAAGAACTACTAAAAGAACAATTGATAAGAGCTCGTGATAAAATTAGCATTTGGGGGAGAAGCACCTTAGGAGAACTTCAAACCTATTCTGAAAGTGGTTATCTAAAAATCGTTGAAGCACGAATTCTTCGCAACAGGGATTTAATTAATAGCCTTTCCAAGGTAAATGAAGCGATCGTAATTTATCACCGCATAAAACATTTATTAAGTGAAAGATTGGAAGGCATAGAAAAATCTAAATTATCAAAAGAAGAAACAAAAATATATAAAAAAGAAATGGATTTATTTGAAAAAAGTAAGAGAGCTTTAAATGCAACTGTTAGATTAAAAGATGAAATACACAATGTTTTTAAACAACTTCAAGATAAAGGTATACGCACGGAAGATTTAATGAAAATCTCCGAACTAACCCTCGAATACCAAGTGAATTTATATGATATCCTTGCCGATACCTTTGGACAAGATAATAAAACTAAAAAAGCAATAAAGGAAATTTTAAACACAATCGATAAAATATTTGAGAATTACGATCAATGGAAAGAAGAAGATTTTAAAATATTTTAAATTCCCAAAATTGTAGCTTTAATCGCTTCATACATTTCATTTTTTTCAATTTTGGAAAGCTCGATTGATCCTTTCCCCTTGAGATTATAATGATCAATTTCGCTAATACCCGTGAATAAATTTATCAATAATATTAGGCAATTTCGAACTCTTATACTATCTTTTTCTCTTGTCAATTTTACACTCGTTAATGATCTCACCATGTTGCTAAACCAAATCTTAACTGAATCAGAATTCAAATCCATATTCTGCCCATCATTATAATAAAATTCTAATATTTGATTTATGCAGTTCATTTGGAAATAGTTAAGGAATTATTGTTTTAAATCTAAGAGATTCATGATGATTTACCTATAAAAAATT
>DXJM01000168.1 GCA_019057355.1 Promethearchaeota archaeon
AAATTTGATTATCGTATTTTAAGAAAAAAATTTTTTTCTTAAAATACGATAATCAAATTTTTTAATAACAATGCACAATTTATTTCAAATAGAAAAACATCGTGCCATAAACATTATAATAGAGGTATAGGATTGCTCAAATGATCGACATAAAACTCTACAAATCCTTTGCGAATGAATGCTTATGTTTGCATTGTACAAAACATAGAAAAGTGGTTAATAAGAATGGAATGATTAAAAAATGTATTAGTTGTACCAAGTTCAGAAATACTCCTTCTCATTACGTTAGAATATGTGATGAATGTGAAACTAATAGTGAAAATCAATGCAATTTCTTATAATCTCAAACTAATCTCTCACTTTTTCCATAAATTTCATATCAATACACGCTCTTATTTAAAGAAATTTGAATTATTCAGGTTATTTTGCTATGTTCTCGTGTAAAACCTATGATAATTCAAAAAATGTAAACCATGAGCGACTGGAGTGATTTTTATATTTCAAAAACCTACCATAAGAGTTTAAATAGCTTCCATGCAATTTATATCATACTAAAAATAATAAAAAGCAAGACATATAAAAAATATCTTAGAGGTGTTTTATTTCATGTATGATCCAACTTTAGTTCCAATTTATATAATTTTTGGCGTGATCTTATTATCAATCTTTCTTTTAATTCCTTTCCTAATAGCATCATTGAAAGTAGTGAGTGAATATGAAAGATTGGTCGTATTTCGTTTTGGAAGATATCATGATACGAAAGGACCCGGTATCGTATCTATACTTCCCGGTATTGACAAGACTCGAAGAGTTGACATTCGAACCATAACTTACGATGCTAGAATGATAAAAATCGTGACAAAGGATAACATTCGCTGTGATGTAGACTCTGTAGTATTCTATAGGGTCATTGATCCTCAAAAAGCGGTTGTTTCCATTCAAAATTATACCTTCGCTACCCAAAATTTGGCAAACACCGTATTAAGGGAAGTATTAGGCAGAGCGGATCTAGATGACTTGCTTACGAAGACGAAGGAATTTACTTTAGAGATTCAAGAACAAATCGACATAAAGACAGATCCTTGGGGAATTAAAGTAAGTGATGTTGCAATATCAGATGTAATGCTTCCTATAGAGATGCAAAGGGTCATTGCAAAACAGGCTGAAGCTGAAAGAGAAAAGAGGGCACGGATTATCGTTGCTGAAGGTGAATCCATAGCCGCACAAAAAATGTTGGATGCGGCAAAATTATATTCTCAAAATCCCATCTCAATAAAATTAAGAGAATTACAAACAATTGCAGAAATTTCTCGGGAGAAAAACCTGGTTGTTATTACATCTACAAGCGATACAATGGAATTGGCCAAGATGGTTGCATTAAATAAAGGTTCTTGAGCAAAGGAAATCATCAAGTATTTATTTACAAATCATTAAATTTTATTTTTTAACCTGTTATCAAAAAAATTTGTGAGGAATAAAAAAAGGTGGAAGGAAACGTTATATTTCTCTTGGTATCAGTTGTTTTATTGGTGTTAGGAATCATATTTGTGGTTGCTGAAATCGAATCTGAGGAGGTCGACTTTTTTGGTCCTGGAGCATTAATTTCACTCATCATAGGGGTTATTTTTTGGTTTGTATCCAACCCGATCCAAGTGCTACAATCATTGGAATTGTTTGTATTTCTCACGATCGTAATACTCTCTCTCGTGATCGTGCTGTCTGGATTTTCTTTAATATTAACCGTCAAGATGATTAAAACAAGAAGCAAGCCTCCTTTAGAAGATGCATTCATTGGAGGAATTGGGAAATCTATGGATTTAATTAAAAAGACCAAAGAAGGGTATATCATGTATAAAGGGGAATTATGGAAAGCTCGGTCAGATAAGACAATTGCTGCCGATAAAAAGGTGAGAATCGTAAAAAAAGATGGTTTAATCCTTCAAGTCGAACCGGAAGATCCGGAAAAGCTATTTTGTAATAATTGTGGTGCAGAATTGAATGAAGAAACCTCCGTTTGCACAGAATGTGGTACTAATATTTAAAATAAAATAGATTAAGCATCTAAAACCTATTACATGAATAGTTCCAATTTGATTTATTTGTAATTCCATAGATTTTGTTTTGGAATTATGATGGTGAAGTTACTTCCTTTTTCATAATCGCCCGCAATCCTATCTTCAACCCAAATTTTTCCCTTATACCTTTCAATGATTTTTTTTACTAAAGATAATCCAAAACCCATTCCTTTCCCTCCTTTTATCTTGCCATGTCCTTCTTCAAAAATTATTTTTTTCCTACTATCTTCTATTCTGATACCATTATCTAAAAATTCCACCTTTACATGGTCGATACCATGAATTATATCTGAGGTGATATTAATATTTATTTCTGCGATCGTGCTATTGCTATATTTTACGGCATTTATTAAAATATTTTCAAAAACATTTAACAATAATTCATTTGCTTCAACGAAGAACAAATCTCCTTCAACATTTACATTGATATCAAACTTAGTGCTTTGAAATCTTTCTCTGATAAATTTTATCGCGTTTCTTAAAAATTCACATACATCAATTAATTGAATTGGAAAATCATCACTTTCAAGTTCAGAAAGTCTTCTAACATTTTCTACTAATAAAGTTCCTCTAATTATTTGTTCTTTCATCAATTTTATTAAATCATCCATTTCTTCAGTTTTATTGGAGTCATTTTGATAAATCCCCAACAATGATATGGAGGTTTGCATGATATGAAGAATGTTATTAATATCATGCGTGAATAATTTCCTGTAGAAATTTTGACTTTCTAATGCTTTTTTTAAATCCTCTTCTACTTTTTTCTTTTCAGTAATGTCCCGTGCAATGATAAGATCTTTTTTATTTCCATCTATATCCAAAAATCTCTTTCCTTTTACTTCAAACCAAATATTTCTGGTGTTTCTTTTATCAAAAACCTTAAATTCGAATGCTATTTCATCTACATTTTTAGTATGATGCAATTTTTGCTTAATTTCTTTTACATTTGAAACAGCAAGAGAGTCCCATCTTTTTCCAATAAAATAATCTGGTTTTATACCCGTAATATCAAACACTTGAGGGCTGATATAGGTAAATTCTCCTTTCATGTCCACTTCTGCTATTATATCAGAAGTATATTTAATGATATT
>DXJM01000169.1 GCA_019057355.1 Promethearchaeota archaeon
TCGATATTTAACTGGTATATTTAAAAGTAATTCGACAATGACATTGGGAGTAGATTTTCTTTTAAAAAAATTAGAAATTAGGTATTTTTTAAATCAAATAAATACTTTTCTGATTTTAGCTAATAAATAATAAATAATACTAAAAGCAGTTGTATAGAAATGACGTATGAAGTTCAACATGATAGGGAAAATTGTATTGGATGCGGTACGTGTGTTGAGGTGTGTCCTGAATTTTGGAAAATGGATGAAGATGGAAAAAGTCAACTATTAAATGCCAAAAAAATAGTAGATAAACCTGGATGGGAGCATAATACTTTCAATAATGGGTATGATTGTAATAAAGATGCTGAAAGCCAATGTCCCGTAAGCGTAATTCATGTAATTGACTAATTGTTGAAATCAAGACTTTGGTTTTTAAAATATGGAAGTGAACTAAAAAATATCTTATACGTTGCAATTCAATTCACGCCATTTGTAGTAAAACTGAAGACAAAATGCTAGAAATTGTTAAAAAAAATCTTTATTCTATACGAGAGAGGTAAATATTAAGAATAAAAAAAAAATGAAATGAAAAAAAAGATTGGTTTGTATTCTCGGTAAAAACGTTGCCATGCAAATTTTATTTAGGTGGATTTAACTTGAGATTTTTTTTTAGCATGCTCTCAAAAGTATTTTCTCCCAGTAATCTAATTATTTTAGGTAAATGTTTCGCGCCTTTACCACCTGAGTATCTCATTTTCATCTTTTTCTTCTTCAAAGCTTTAAGAATAATCTTTGCAAGAACTATTGGTGGATCTGCTTTTTTCATTTGAGAATTCATTATGGATTGGGCATATTCTATCTTGGGATAATAAAGATCTTTAACATGAGGAGGCATTGAAGCCCAAGTTTTAGCCATGTTTTCGTCAGGATTGGCTGTCATTGGAGTATCCATGGCAGCAGGTTCAATTGAGGTGGCTTGTATTCCAAAGGGAGCCAATTCCAATCGCAGAGAATTCGTGATTCCCATCACAGCAAATTTGGATATGGCATAGATACCACTAAATGGTGCAGGTACCCGGCATCCTGATGAGGTTACATTTACGATTCTCGCCGGACCATACTTTCGTAATAATGGGAGAAATGTTTGACACATCCGTAAAGTTCCAAAAAGATTCACCTCCATTAATGCCCTGATTCTATCTTCTGAAACACCTTCGATGATGCCTCCTGCTGTAGCTGCGAGTGCCGCATTATTAATTAAAACGGATAATCCACTCTCTCCAACTTCCTTTTCAATCAAGTTATAAATGTCTTTAACCATTTTTGAATCGGTAATATCCATTACTATAGGAGTGACTTTGGGAGTCTTTTCTAAATCAGCCGGGGATTGGCTTGGAATATGAGTCCCCCAAACCATATAGCCATTTTTTGCTAATAATTTAGCTGTGACAAAGCCCAGCCCAGTTCCTGCTCCAGTAACTAGGGCGTATTTTTTTGATGAAAGTCTATTTTTAGGCATGATTAATTTAGGGTTTTAAACCTATTTGAATATATTGCTTGGGATCACAAGGACTTTAAATATAAACATTGGGTAAGATCGAATGTTAGGTGTTAGATTAGAAAAAGCGTGGTTGCACGTTAACTAAAAAAATATCTCATTGCAGTTCGTTCTGCCTTCCTCAGATGCTCATTTACAGCAGAAATCGAGATATTAAATTTTTTAGCTATTACCTCGGCTTTGATCTTTTTTGGTGAATGGTAATATCCATGACGGGTTGCATACAATGCAACTTCATGTTGTTTTTGTGGAAAATGAGGTAAGGGTTGAAAATTTTTCAGGATCTGGTTTGAGTGAAGATCTGGTCGATCGTGGATGTTCTCCACTTTATTTATGGCGATAATTTCCATTCCCTTGAGAAGTTTTGAATAAGTTTTAAAAATTTCATCAAAATTGTCCCTAATAAGAAGAGTTTCTCTGACATATTTCTCATCAATGATAATCGGTGGAATTATGGTCCAATTTCCCGAAATTCTTTTGGGCCAAAATCCATGTTCCTTGCGCAGTTTCATTACGCATATTACTTCATTACCTTTACGTTCGAGAATTTGTAAGAGTTGAGGTTGATATACTTCATGAATAATTTTTTCAAAATCAGTCACGTTGTCTTTAAAAGTGATTCGTTCTAAAATGAAAAATCTCATTCGATGATAGTGGAAAATTTCAAGTACCTCTATATGATGAATTGAAGGAAGGAAATTTAGCAATTTTAACGATATGAGATTTTCGGTTGAATATTTTATTTTTACAATCTGCATGCACTACACTCGTCCCTAATATTTTTAAAAATACTTACCATCATGTTTATCATTATTGCATATATTGAAAAGGTAGGCTTTATATTTAAAGGACTCATAATCACAAGCATCATGTAAAAATTCTCATTTGCATTACAATTAGATAGGAATTTTTTTTAAAGTTTAGTAAATAGAATTTTAGATTGGAGTTAGCTTTATTAAAAAAAAA
>DXJM01000170.1 GCA_019057355.1 Promethearchaeota archaeon
AGTTATTTTTTAAAAAAAAACATTAGATAATAACTTTAAATATTAAAAAAAGCAAAAAAAAATTAAATTTTATGCAAAATCATTAGATTTTGATAAATAAACATTTTAAATCTCTTATTGATTGAAATAGCCTTATTTAATCAAATCATTTATTGTTTTATTATTTCATCACCTTAAAAAGAAAAATCATATTTTTTCAAAAAATAACTCAAAAATTATATCATTTTCACCTGCAATTGGAGCGTGTATCTTTATATTCCCAAATTTCTTGAAAATATGGATGGTGGTTTTATTTTCAATGTGTATGGTGCCATAAAATCCTTTTATACCCTTTTCTTTAGCAATCATGATGAGATAGTTTAAAAGATAAGAGCCTAAACCTTTTTCTCTCCATTTGTCTTTTACTACAAAACTAATTTCTGCAATGTTAATTTTTTTATCAAGATAATACGTGGCATTCCCGACCATTTCCTGGTCCGGAAAATCCCCTACAAATGCTCCAATTGAAAACGTTTTTTCATAATCAATATTTACTTCATTTTGGGTTTTAGAATGGGGGAATTCTTTTTTGAATGAAAAAAATCTTAGATATCTATCTCTTTCATTTAATGAATAATAGAGGTCTTTTAAGGTTGCTTCATCGGTAGTTTTTACTGGACGTATGAAGATTCTCTCATTTTGATCAAGGGTAATTATTGTTTCATATCTTCGTGGATAAATACATATGTTACCCTCCTCATCGCATGATAATTGCTGATCGGAATAAATGTAATTCAATTTTTTAGCTTCTACCAATAATTCTTGCCTGAATTTTGGGTGGGCAATTAAAATTAGTTCCAAAACTCGATCTCGTATGGTCTTGCCGTGTAGATATGCAACACCCCATTCAGTCACCACATAATGAATATCAGCCCTTGGAAACATGATTCCAGCACCCTTTTCAAGTTGAGGCACAATTTTGGATCTTTTTTCATTTAATGTAGTTGAGGGGAGTACAATAATTGGTTTACCACCTTTTGAGAGAGCCGCTCCTCTCATGAAATCTACGGAATCACCAATACCCGTATAAAAATTATACCCCTTAGTTGATGCATTTACTTGACCGGTCAAATCAATTTCAAATGCTTGAATTATTGAAACCATTTTATCGTTCTGACTTATATTATAAGGATTACATATATAATCTGTTGTATAAAATTCGATATATGGATTATTGTTAATAAAATCGAATAATTTTTTCGTACCTAATGCGAAACTTGTTATGACCTTTTCTGGATGGAAATTTTTTTTTCTACATGTCAAAACACCATTTTCTATCAATGGAATAATATTATCGGTTATGAAATGGCTATGCATGCCAAGATCCTTTTTATCCATTAAATATTTCAAGCATGCATTAGGTAATGTTCCCATTGCTATACCTATCGTTGACTTGTTTTCAATTAGATTCGCAACATTTTTACCAATTCTTTCAGATACATTACGTTCCTTAAAATGAAATTCTAATAAAGGAGTATCATTATATACGAAATAATCTATTTCTTTCATGTGTATCATGCTATTCCCAGATGTTCTTGGCATTTGTGGATTGATTTCCGCTATCGTTAAATATGCTGATTTTGCGATTTGTTTGGATGAATCTACATTTATCCCATATGAGCAAAATCCAAATCGATCAGGAGGGCTTACTTGAATCAATGCCACGTCAATATATTTTCTCCCCGAAAGGAACAATGAAGGAATTTCATTTGTATAAATCGGAGTATAATCGGATTGACCTTTATTTATTTCTTCTCTTAGGTCAGCACTTCCGATGAAAAAGGCATTATGCCGGAATTGATCTTCAGCTTTTTCTGTAAAATATTTTTCAGGCCATATAGTTAGGAAATGAATGATCTCAATGTCAAGCAACGAATCAGATTGACGGATCAATTCCGTGGTTAGAGCTTGTGGTTCTGAGCATCCTGTTCCAATATAAACTCTATTTCCAGGAATAATCTTTCTTATTGCTTCCTCTACTGTAATTTCCTTAGCTGCCCATTTTGTTCTCCACTCGTCTACAAGTCCATTTTTATCCATATTTTATCTCCATTGTGTATTTGAAAAATGATAGTTCAACATGATGTTTGTTTTTTTTCAAAAAAAAAATAATAATTAAAGTATTTGATAATATTTTTGCGTGTAAGGTTTACAATCTATAAAAAATTAAATGTCAGAATTTAACATAACTATTAAAAAAGAATAAAAATCTTTAAAATTTTTTTAATATTACAAAATGCAATGAAAAACATTCAAATGTATTAATACAGTAAATACAAATTATACGAAAAAAGTGTAAGATATGTCTGACGAAAAAAAAATGAAGTCAATCCTTAAAGAAGGACGAAAATTTGACCCAAAAGATCTAAATCCAGAATATGCTAAAACTGGAATGTCACTTGAAGAATATAAAAAGTTATGGAAAGCTTCAACTGACGACATGGAAGCATTTTGGGGAGAAAGAGCAAAATCTCTTGATTGGTTTAAACCCTTTAAGAAAGTCTGGGAAAAGACCGATTTATTCCCTGGAAAATGGTTCGGTGACGGAAAATTAAATGTAGCCTATAATTGCATTGATAGACACGTCAAGAATGGAAAAGGCGATAATGTTGCAATCATTTTTGAGGCTGACGATCCCGGAAAAGCCGAAAAAATTACTTATAACGATCTCCTAAGAGAAGTAAGTAAATGTGCAAATGGAATGAAAAAGTTGGGAATGAAAAAGGGGGATAGAGTCACTATTTGGTTACCCATGATACCTTCTTTAGCAATTACAATGCTTGCATGTGCTCGAATTGGTGTCATCCATTCCATAGTTTTTGGCGGTTTTTCTAAAGAAGCGGTCAAAGATAGAATTGAAGATTCGGATTCTCGCCTATTATTTACCTGTGATGAAACATTACGTGCGGGAAAAATTTATCCAAAAATGTCGGATGTTGTTCAAATCATTGATGATTGCCCTACTGTTGAACATGTAATTGTAGTGAAACACACCGGAAAC
This sequence comes from Promethearchaeota archaeon, assembly GCA_019057355.1. GTDB lineage: Archaea > Asgardarchaeota > Lokiarchaeia > Sigyniarchaeales > SOKP01 > FT1-020. The sequence goes on from DXJM01000170.1 coordinate 3,041, forward strand.
GAAGTTCCTCACAGCAGTAAAGATATTTGGTACGATGATTTTATCTCGGATGTCTCCGATAACTGTCCATGTGAAGAAATGGATTCAGAGGATACCTTATTCATTTTATATACAAGCGGGACCACGGGCAAGCCTAAAGGTGCTAAGCATACGACCGCGGGTTATTTATTATATACAGCATACACTCATGAATATGTATTTAATTATAAACCAGGAGATGTCTGGTATTGCACGGCGGATATAGGATGGATTACTGGACATAGTTATATCGTATACGGTCCACTAGCCAACGGTGCCACATCTATCATGTTTGAAGGTGTGCCAACATATCCAGGTGTTGATCGTTTTTGGGATATTTGCGAGAAACATAAAGTTACTCAATTTTACACGGCGCCAACGGCTATTCGTGCATTGATGAGAGATGGAGATGAACCAGTTACAAAACATGATCTTAGTTCATTACGTGTATTGGGGACAGTGGGCGAACCTATTAATCCCGAAGCTTGGATTTGGTATCATAATGTTGTTGGTAAGGGAAAGTGTCCTATTGTTGATACTTATTGGCAGACTGAAACGGGTGGGTTTATAATGACCCCTGTCGCAACGGCTACACCTACAAAACCAGGTTCATGCTGTTTTCCAGCTCTCGGTATTAAACCAGTTATCTTTGATATGGAAGGTCAAGAAGTTACCGAAGCAAATGAAGGAGGGTACTTCTGCATGGCTCAATCCTGGCCTGGAATACTAAGAGACATTTGGGGCGATACTGATCGTTTTAGAGAATCATATCTAACCAGATATCCAGGTTATTATTATACTGGTGATGGTGCAAGGAGGGATGAAGATGGTTATTATTGGATCTTGGGAAGATTAGACGATGTCATCAAGGTCTCTGGTCATAGAATTGGAACAATGGAAGTAGAATCCGCCATTGTAAGCCATCCTAAAGTTGCTGAGGCAGCTGTGGCTCCATTTCCACATGAAATAAAAGGACAAGCAATATGGGCTTACGTGACCTTGATGGCTGGTGTTGAAAAATCCGACGCTCTATCTCAAGATATAAAAATGCATGTCAGGAAGGAAATAGGACCTGTCTTCCAACCCGATATCATTCAATTCACAGATGCCCTACCTAAGACTAGAAGCGGAAAGATCATGAGAAGGATCTTAAAAGCAATAGCTTCTGGTGAAGATGTAGGAAACACGACCACATTAGCGGATCCAGCTGTAGTTGAAGACTTGCTTGAAGCAAGAAAACACATAAAGTTATAATTTTTCTAAAATTTTTTTTTTATTTATTTATTTTCAATTTTGATCCTTCCTTATAATTAATCTCTTTTAGAACTTAAGAAACTATAAAAAGAAAATTTTTTAAGAAAGAAGTGTAAAAAATAGAGAAATTTAATAAAAAATGAAAT
>DXJM01000171.1 GCA_019057355.1 Promethearchaeota archaeon
AAAACTTTGGACTATAAGGTTGAAGAAAATGAAAGAAGATATGAAAGGAACTGTTGAAAAAGGTAAAGCATTTTTTGCTAAAGGATTTAGAATTCCTGCGATAGTTGGAGCTATTATCGGTGTCTTGGCAGCATTTGTTCAAGCCATCTTAATTAGTGCTGGTGGTCCTGAAGCATATGGTTTTTGTGTTGCGTGTCATACGCGAGATTTTGTAAATGCAATCGTAAAAGCTTTTACAGGATATCCTTTAGGAATGGCGGGATTTGCCTCTACTGCTATTGTATTGACATTTATTGGTATCATATTAGGAGCATACTTTTCTGCAAAAAAACATAAAGAATTTAAGGTGAAAAAAGGGAAGCTCTTAACATATATCTTATATCTCCTTGGGGGAATTAGCGTAATGAACTTTGCATTATTGCTTGGGGCATGTCCATATCGAGCAGCATTGAGATTTGCTTATGGTGATATTATCGCATTGATAGGAATTTTAGGAATAGCTGGGGGAGTTGCGGTGGGTGTTCTTTTATTAAAATATTATATGAGTAGGAGGGAGGCTTAAAATGGCAGATGGATTTCTCATAGCCGCTTCAGCAATATTAATTCTTCCTGTAATTACTCTCACATTGGGGCTAATTATAGGATATTTAGCCCAGCGCTCTGGTTTTTGTTCCATTGGTGGAATGAGAGATTTGATGATGTTTAAACATACCCGATTGTTCTTTGGTTATTTAACATTAATTGGGGGAGCGCTTATAGGTTATACTCTCTTTTGGTTAATTATTCCAAGTGCATTTCCAGGGTTTTACTGGGCGGCAAATAAAGGAATTGATCCCATTGGGGGAGCGCCAGGTGGTCTTGTCGTTGGATCATATGTCATCTTGGCTATAGTCGGCGGTTTTGGAATGGGTCTCATTGGCGTATTGTTAGGGGGATGCCCTTTACGACAAATTGTCATGAGTTCTGAAGGCGGTCGTAATTCGCTATTTTTTGTTATTGGCTTAATGATTGGGGCAGTAGTATTTCACGCAATTACAATTAATCTAGTAATAGCAATATTGCCATAGCTGAGGTGAAAAAAATGACAGAAAAAGAATTAGATATCACGAGAAAAGTATGTCCTTATTGTTTGATGATTGTGAGAAAAGAAATTGCAAAACTAAGCACGGGAGATGTTTTAAAAGTTAAATGTGATCATCCTCCCGCTGCTACTGACACGATTCCATATAACATGAAAAAGGAAGGAAATGATCTTGCGACAACCTTACTCGAGCCGGGTCTTTGGGAGTTAAAAATCACAAAAAAATGAACTGTTTAAAAAATCATGTTCTCTTTTTTTTTTTTATTTTCAGAAAAGATCTCGTTGGAACGAATTGATTGGATTTCAAACTTTATTGAAAATTTTTTAAAAATTAATGAAGATGAATCGAAATTAGTTACGATTTTTTTAACCGGAGAAGGAATTTATAATCTAATTGATGATCGTTACCAGATTTTTTGGGATAAGATATTTTCAAATATGCATGTAATATGCTATTTAGATTCTTTTGAAATGCAAGTAATGGGAATAGAAGTAGATAATCTTCTTAAAAAATATGAATTTAACTTCATCTTTACTGATAAGGAAGATAAAACAGGATTTTGGACTGCAGTCATTTATAGTCTGAATACTGCTGTAAATGAACCTTTATTTGGTGTCATTCAATTTGAAGGACCATACATGCACAGAAATTCCGTCTATGCAGTAAATGCCTTAGAAGCGGCAATAAATAATGGTTTAAAACCCGAATTATATTCCTATTTAGATGGAGTGCACCTGGGCCATGCTGTTCAGAAGCCGTCTGAATTCTTGAATATTGGTGAAAAACTTATCATGTTAGGCGAGAGTGCAAGAGATAAGGATATAGATTTTTTAATGCTCGCCTGTGCTCGTTGTGGAAAAGCAAGAGGGTATATGAGAGATGAACAACCTGAAGAATTATATGCATCAAATGATATCATCCCTTCATTCTTTCAGTGTAATTTGAATAAAATTATCGATAAATTTGAACAAAATCATCTCATAATTGCACCATCATTTGCATGCATTCAAGACAACTTCCCTAAAGAAATTGGTCATCAAACGGCACCTCCTATATTAATCTTTATTTCCCGCCCACCATATTCGTCTGAATGGACTTTTGGAGGATTATCGTTCGCAATGGCTTGTGCTAACCACGACATCATGACAAAAGTCGTGTTTATAGAAGATGGCATTTATTCTCTTATTGGCTACCATCACATAGTTGATGATGAGAAAATATTTAACATGCAAGAATTGATAGATGGAATCTCTGACCTTGAATATTTGGAATTATATGCATATCTTCCATCACTTGAAATCCGAAACCATTCGATATCGAACTTTCTTGACGGAATTAAACTTATAAAAATTAATGAATTGCAAGAAATAATCGAGCACTTGATTAAGAACTCTCATTCATTTCATGCAAGAATAATGTTTTTTTAATAAGACCGATTTTATTAACTGAAAAAAGTATGTTTTAATCAATTTAACAGGTATCAAATATGGATCGAGTGAAAATTCCGGACTATACTGAATTGACCTGCACCAATTTAATGATTAAACTAAAAATAATTACAAAAAAGATGATCCAAGCTGAACAGGTTGAATTTTATTCTACTCGAGAGCAATTTGATAATATCAAAAAGCCTTTCTCAAAAAATCATTATTCTCTTCTTGGAAATAAAACCGAGGAAAATAAGTATCACGTGATAATAAAAAAAAACTAATTGTAATTATAATTATTATAATGCTTGAAAAATTAAAAATTAAGGAAATATATTCTGTATTTAACCACCATGATAAGGAATACATCTTATTTTCAATTTATGATTCTGAATTTGATTATCTTTATTTTACTAACAAAAATCATAATATTCGCTCTTTGTTGTATGGAATAAAACTATCGTCATTTATCTCATCACTACTTGATGACCCTACAGTCACCTGTATAGAATGTAATCTTGGAGTGTTAATTGAAGGTGGCATTTCTCTCGATGGAGATTCAATTGTCGAAATTAATCTCTCGATCCTAAAAGGCAATCAAATATTAAATGCATTGAAAAAAAGACTAAGGAATAATGCAAATATAATAAAATTCGTGAGTTTCTAAGTTTCTGGGTTTTTACATTTCTTTCCTCACTCTCATGCGAGTGAAAATCCGACAAAAAAGAATGATCGCTTTTTATTGTGTTTGTTGCGTGGTTATAGAAGGTGAATTAGGCGTTTACCTCCTGGCCTTAACGGCTTGTAAAAACGTGGCGAATTCGTCCCCGGTCCACTACTCATCGACTCGATTAAATGGGAATTAATTCCGTTAATATGACACTCTATCAATAAGCTTATTTGTTATACCTTCTCCCCCATACTGAATTCAAGAACCCATAATCAACGTTTAAAACGATTCTAAACAATAATAAGGAGGGGATAATTATTTACAACGCAATAAAGAATTTAGAATGAAAAACCAAAATTTATAATTTTATTTTATCAATTA
>DXJM01000172.1 GCA_019057355.1 Promethearchaeota archaeon
GCGCGCGAAGCCCGTGTCGCGCCCTGTCCATCGCTTATCCTGGACCTACGTCCTGCGACATATACTTGAATATTAATTGATTCATTAAAATTTTTAATGAGATTATATTTATCGTGCTTTCTCACTTTTCAAATCCAAGAATTGAAAATCAAGTAGGAGAACTTGTAAATCTTTTGCTTAAAAAAAAGCACGATATTGAACCATCTTATAAGCAATGGCAAGAAGACTATAAACTCATTTACCAGGAAATTGTGGTAGATTATAGATTGTATTTAAACCACGCCGTTTTGTATTATATTGGTTTAGGATTTTTCTTAAAATTTCTTTATAATAAACGAGATAGAACTAATATTAAAGAACGCTTATTATGGGAATTGGAAAAAAAAAGAAATGAATTAAATTATTTTAAACCACTAATAAAATCTTTTACAGCAAAAGAATTTGATAGTCTAATGTTATTAGTCTTTAGTATTATTGAACAAGTCCTAGATATTGTGAAAGACCCGGAATACATATTTGATTATATTGTCCAAAAAATAATGTCTCCTGAAGTAAGGCATGAATCCGGTGAATTTTATACTCCTCCATTTTTAGTAAAAAGGATGGTTAAAGAGACTTACATGTTTGGATCAAAAGTTCTTGATCCTTGTTGCGGTTCTGGAAATTTCTTGATTGAGATACTCAAAACGATAATATACTCAGAAAAAAATGAAACTGATAAATTAGATGCTATTAATAATGTTAATGGATTCGATATCAATCCACTATCAATATTTTTAGCAAAAATCAACTTATTATATCTCTTACGTGATTTCCCTGCTGAATTTAAATTAAAGATGAAAAGATGCGATTATTTATTTCCTGAAGAGGATAAAATTGGGGAAAAATTTGACTTAATCATAGGAAATCCACCATGGTATACTTTAAGGGACGTTAATTCAATTGATTCTCAAAAAAAAATAAAATCTCTTTCAGAAGAATTGGAAATAAAACCCTTACCTAAGAATATTTTAAATATTGAAATATCAACTTTATTTTTTTATTTATCAAGAAAAAGATACTTGAAAAATGATGGCAGGGTCTTTTTTTTGATGACAAAGGGAGTCATTACCGGCTCTCACGCCTCAAGATTTCGAAACTTCAAGGGATTCAAAAATATTATGATTTGGACATTTGATAAAATGGTTGAAACAATATTCAATATTGATTTTATCTGTATACAAGCTCAAAAAGCTAGTAGAGAGTCGGAAAACTCGAAAAAAGAGATTCCAGCTCGTTGTTTTACCGTAGAAAAGTATAATAAGTCATTGAATTATTTTGATGGAATAGAATTAAAAGAAAAATGGATTAAAGCATTAATACCCTATTTTATTGAGAAAAAAGGAAATAAAAAATATACAAAAAAATTAATTTTAAAAGAATTAAAAAAGAATTTGCTACCTAATGATGACAGTTATTATAAGGAATTATTTCATAAGGGAGCAGATTTAAATCCACGAAATTTAATATTTGTAGAATGCACCGAAGTAGATGATTCATTTTTTATAATTAATCCCGATAAAAAAGTATTCAAAAGAGCAAAAGAACCATGGACAAAAATTGAGTATAAAGATCAGCTTGTTGAAAAACGGTATATTTTCAAGGTAATAAAAAGCACTGAATTAATAAAATTTTATGTGTATGATTCTTATAGAGTATTCTTACCCCTTTCCCAAACAAACCTTTGTTTTGAATATGAAAACTTGAGCTATAATGCAAGAGCATTTTATGACAAGATAAATGCCATTTATTTAAAGAAAAAGAAAGAAACTACTCAATATCAAGCTCTCATTGATAATATCGACCGTTGGGGAAAATTAATTAATAAAAGACAACTTGCAAAAGTAAAAGTTGTATACAATAACTCTGGATCTTCACTGAATTCTGCGGTTATTCAAGATAATGTTTTAATAACGGGGGATTTAAGTTTTTTTGAAGCAAAAACCCTTGATGAGGCTCATTATTTATCAGCGATATTGAATTCTCCTTTAATGGCAGAACAAATAAAAATAAAAAAAAGTTCTAGACACATTTTTAAAATTCCTTTTGAAATTCCCATAAAAAAATATAATCCTCTCAATCAAAATCATTGCAGGTTAGTTGAATTAGGAAAAAAATGTCAAAAAAATGTGGAAGTAGTAATAAAGGAAAAAATTGAGAAAAAAGAAAAAATTTCTAAATTTAAAGTTCAAAATCTTTTAAAGAAAGAATTAACCAAGGATTTGCTCGAAATTGATAATATTTTGAAAATGGAGTTCAGTTAGCCGAAAATCTTTTTAAAAAATAGTTATTATATATTATAACTGAAGTGAACGTTGGAGATTCGTTGGATTTGCCTGATAAGAAGAATTTTGCATTTAAAATCATTGTTATTGGAAATCAAGCAGTTGGAAAGACATCACTCGTACGAAGATTTGTTAATAACAAATTTGATAAGTTTATTAAACACAGCATTAGCGATAATTATTTTAAAAATGACATTGATTTTAGTACTAAAAATTCTGTACAACTTCAAATATGGGATTTTGGTGGACAAGCAAAACACAGGCACCTACTCAGAAATTTACTTTCAGGAGCGAGAGGTGCTCTAATATTAATTGACATGACACATCCTATAAAAATAATAGAAATTTTAGGTTGGGTCAATATGGTTCGTCAAGCAGACATGTCTTTGCCTATAATTCTTGTTGGAATGAAATCTGATTTAATAGAGAATATAAAGGTCAAAAAAGAGGAAATAGAACATGTTATAAACGTAATTAATATAAATAAATATATCGAGACCTCCTCAAAGGATAATATAAATATATTCAGAGTCTTTTATACCGTGTCTAAGGAAATAATAAAACTACAAGAAAAGTAAGAGAAATATCATGGATGATGAAATAATCATTTTAGGGTCTGGAGGGGGGCGCCATCACATTAGAACTCAAAAAAGGGCAACAGGGGGGATAATATTTAAAACCAATGAATTCCAAGCACACATAGATCCAGGTCCTGGAGCAATCGTAAGGATTAACCAATATGGAGAAGATCCAACAAAAACAGATGTCTTTATCGTCACTCATGTTCATATCGATCACTTTAATGATATCAATGTCATAATCGAAGCATCTAGAAATGATTTTTATGATAAAGATCGAAATATCATTCAAAAAGGAACCCTTATAACTACAAGTGATACCTTACAATATGTTTCTAATTATCATAAAAACATGCTCGAAAAGGTGGTATGCTTTAAGGCAGGAGATATTTATCATTATAAAAATGCTATAATAATCGGGACAAGGGTCTTACATGACCCTAAAGTTGAAGGATTTGGAATTAGATTTGAATTAGATGGCTATTCGATCGCATTTTCTAGTGATACAATGGTTTTTGATGGATTTTCCGAACAGTTTTCAAAACTGAATATCTTGGTTCTTAACCTCCTGAGACCCGATTCCATAACATGCAAGCGGCATCTCTGTACAGATGAGGTCATCCCATTTTTGAATAAAATTGAGCCCCCATTAGATAGTTTGATCCTTACTCATTTTGGATCTTTTATGGATGGATCTCGATCATCAATCAATAATGTTCCTAGCCAAGTTCAGAAATTAAAAGAAAATACCATTATTAAGAAAATAATACCTGCTGAAGATGGTTTAAAAATAAAAATAGACGATTTGCTTTAGTCTAAGCATTTTTTAAATCAATCAAATAAATGAAAGAAATGATAAAAATAAAGGTGTATTTTGTAGAAGATTTTTTTTATTTTTGGAGTATATCCTCTTTATTGAGTTGTTTCAAGAGGGGTAAATTGTTTCTTAAATTTTTTGTTTTATCGCTTGTTTTAATATAAACAATGTAAGCAGGAATCATCAAAATAATAATACAAAATGGCAATATAATAACTCCAAAAACATCTGATATTCGGTCTGGATATGTATGTAATACGGAAGCAAAGCTATAAGCAACTTGGATAATAAATAAAAAAGAACTTATTCCCGCATAACCTTTTACAAAATTATTATATCTCATATGAATCGGTTCAATCTCATATGATTCTTTGCCTTTCCTCTCATCTTGGATACGATAATGCATCAATCCTACGTCTTCCATAACCCAACCTGCAGACCAAATACCAATAACAATTGGAATTAAAACCCCTACGAGTGTCACGAGGATAATAAGACTATAACCAGGATATATTCCCATTTCTGCAAAATTTTTTAGAGTATCCGCGCTTAAAAATAAAGAAGCAGATTCCCTGATATTTGGTACTATAAATGCCAATAACCCGGCTAATAATAGCACGCTATAAAAAGCTCTTTTTAAGAAACATTTCTTAGATGTAGATATATTAACGTTATCAACATACCCATCTTGGTATCTTCGAAAGACTTTTCTTTTTATTTTAAAAAAAAAAACTGTTAAATACTTAGGAAATAGGTAGGCAGTTAACATTGACCCAATAATGCTTATAACAAATAAAAAAAGAATTTGGTGAATAAATTCAGGCAATCCCGTTAAAGGAATTACATATTCTTGTAACATAATGATCTCCTCTTTCTTAAGATAAATAAGTTTGTAAATTAACTCAGCATGATTTATAAATATTGGTTAGGAATATCAATAAAATTTTACAATTTATTACAATGGAGGTATTCCTAAAAATAAAAATTCGAATTACCACCTATAAAATACATTTCAATATACCTTTAAATAGGTGCTGAAATATATTTATGACGCATTATATAATTTAGCATAATTGCATCGAGATTGAATTTCAGGAGATGATCGTTTATGTTTCAACACGAACTTCACGA